>NZ_VRVA01000005.1:0-155472 GCF_008039945.1 Methylobacterium sp. WL64 | reverse complement strand
CCCCTGCCCCGCCGAGCCTCCCCGAGCGGCTCAGCGAGGTGCCGGGGACCTGGGACCTGTCGCGCGACGGCACCAACCGCCGCTGCGTCATGACCCTGCGGAGCGAGAACGGCGAGGCCGGCCAGCGCATCAGCTTCCCGGCCGGGTGCCGGCGCGCCCTGCCGATCGTGAACGGCGTCGCCGGCTGGCTGTTCAGCGACCGGGGCGTGCGCCTGGTGGACCGGAACGTCCGCCCGATCCTCGAATTCGTCCGGCGGCCGGACCAGCGCAGCCTCGTCGCCAAGCCGGACGGCGGCGAGACCTACAGCCTGGTGCCCCTCGA
This sequence comes from Methylobacterium sp. WL64, assembly GCF_008039945.1. Lineage (NCBI taxonomy): Bacteria > Pseudomonadati > Pseudomonadota > Alphaproteobacteria > Hyphomicrobiales > Methylobacteriaceae > Methylobacterium > Methylobacterium sp. WL64. The sequence continues at coordinate 155,150 of NZ_VRVA01000005.1, read as the reverse complement.
CATCGCGGCGATGCGCCCGCCCGCTCCCCCCGCCATCGCGGGGATCGAGGCGGCGCCCGCAACGAACGCTCCGCTGCAGACGGCGCCGTCGGTGCCCGCCGAACTGCAGCGCACCACGGCCGCGACCGCCACGGCGGCGCCGGGGCCCGCGCCGGGCACCTACGCCCTCGATCGATTCCAGGAGCGCGACACCTGCCGGATCACCCTCGACGGGGCCGGCGGCGGCGTCCACGTGGTCCCGGGCTGCCACGATGGCGGGCTCGAAGTGTTCGATCCCGTCCGCTGGCGCTACGCCAACGGCCGCATGACGCTCACCGCCAAGCGCGGCCACACCATCGACCTGGTGCCGAGCGGCGACGGCCGCTGGCGGCGCGAGCCCGAGGTCGGGACGACCTTCGTGCTGCGCCGGGTCGACTGATCCGAGCGCCCTTCCCGGTCGCGGTGCGATCGGGGACGGCGTTCAGTCCTGGATGTGACGCGCTCGCCGACGCCCTGCCGGTATCCACCCCGGCGGCGACCGCCTCAACGCAATCCGCGCCCGTCCTGGACCGGAAGCATCCGCTCCAGCAGGCCGTCCCGGCGGATCATGAGGTGCCAGGCCGTGCCGGCGACGTGCAGCAGCACCAGGGCGTAGACGAACCATTGCCCGACGAGGTGGATCGACTCGGCGATCTTCTGCGCGCCGTCGTCCTTGGTCAGGCCCGGGATGGTGAACAGCCAGAAATACGGCGTGGACCGTCCCGAGAGCGCGCTCAGCAGGTAGCCGCTGATCGGCATGATCAGGAAGATCGCGTAGAGCAGCCAATGGTTGACGCGACCGATCAGCGTCAGCAGCCGTGGCGCCTGGGGATCCGGCGGCGCCGGCCGGATCATGCGCCAGACGATCCGCAGGACCACGATCGCCAGGATCGTCAGCCCGACCGATTTGTGGAGCACGAACAGGCTGCCCTTGGCGGGGTCCGGCGGCAGGCTCACCGCCACCCAGGCCAGCGGCAGGACCGCCAGCGCCAGGGCCGCCGTGACCCAGTGCAGCGCCTGCGACACCGGATGGTGGCGCGGCAGGCCGGACGCCGTGACGTAGGTGGCGGGAAGCGGCGCGCCCGCCTTCCGGTCCGCCTTCTTGCCGGCCGAGATGGTTGAACCTGCCATGATCCCTCGCGGATGGGCTTCGTCAACCGCGGGCTGGAACGGACAGGCGCACTCAATCCACGCCGGGCCCGATCACGGTTTAGAACGATGCCAGGCTGACGGTGTAGAACCGCTCCCGGCCCGCTGCAAACCGGCGACGCTCCCGCGTCAGGCCGCCGCGCCGGCGTCGATCGCCCGGGCCACGTCCAAGAGCGCGGCCAGCTCCACCGCCGCCGCGGCGAGGCGGGCCGCCACGGTGGCGTCGGTGATCTGCCCGTCGGCCATGTCCTCGGGGCCGGCATAGACCGAGGTCGGTGCGACGTGGGCCGCGAAGAAGCCGAACAGCGGGCGCAGGCCGTGCTCGACCACCAGGGCGTGGCGCAGGCCGCCGCCCGTGGCGGTGAGCACCACCGGCATACCCGCCATCCGCGCCGGATCGACGAAGTCGAAGACGTGCTTGAACAGCCCGGCATAGCCGCCCTGGTAGACCGGCGTCCCGACGATCAGGGCGTCCGCGCCCTCGATCGCCGCGATCAGGTGCGCCGCCGGCAGGGGCAGGTCCTCGCGCAGCGACGCCCCGATGCCCGGGCCGGCATCGACCAGATCGTAGACGGTCAGCTCGATCCGGCGCAGCCGCCCGAGCTCGGCGCCGACCGCCGTCACGAGATCGCGGGTCCGCGACGGTCGTTTGGCACTCCCGGAGAAGGCGACGACACGGGGAAGGCTCGGCTTGACGCTCACGACTCGACGCTCACCTGGACATAATCTTTCAGACGCCGCGCGCCCGAAGGCGGGATACGCGCAAATCTCGAGCCCGCCGAGCGCCCGGCGACGCATCTTTCGGAGGCGCGCCCGCATCTCGCGGTCCGGCTGCACGGTAACGCATTCCGGCCTGGGATGAAGCCTCGATGCCGCGGCCGGATCGATTGGACGCGCGACGCGCAGGCCATCGTCTCACCCCTGCAGCCGCCAGACGTGGCTCTGCTTGATCTCGGCGTCTTCGAGGGCGCGGGAGACCGGCACCGCGTAGGTCGCCAGGCATTCCAGGCGCTCGCGCGGCAGGTAGGTCCGCCCCGGGTCGCCGATCAGCACCGTCACCCCGCCCGCCTGCAGGTCGATGAGCCAGGCCGTCACCGCCTGGGCGAGGTCGCGCTCGTAGAACACGTCGGCGGCGAGCACGAGGTCGGCCTCCGGCCGCGTCCCGAGGAGGTCGGCCGAGACCGGGGCGATCCGGCCGGCCACGCCGTTGGCGGCGGCATTGATGCCGATCGCCGCCACGGCGAACGGGTCGAGGTCGCTGGCGACGACGTGCCGCGCGCCCGCCCGGGCTGCGGCGATCGCCACCAGGCCGGAGCCGGAAGCGAAGTCCACGGCCCGGCGCCCGCGGGCCATTTCGGGATGGTCGAGGATGTAGCGGGCGAGCGCCTGCCCGCCCGCCCAGGCGAAGGCCCAGAACGGCGGCGGCAGCCCGATCGCCTGCAATTCGTCCTCGGTCTTCTGCCAGAGCTCGGTCGCCTCGTCGGCGACGTGGAGGCGGATCTCGGGCGCGTAGGGAACCGGCAGCAGCCGCGTGTTGGCCTGGATGAAGCCCTGCGGATCGTCCGGGGCGCGCATGGTCAGTCGTCCAGCAGGTCGCGCCAGACGGCGCAGACCTGATCGGTGACGGCGGCCTCGGTGAAGCCGCCCGCCTCGATCCGCGACCGCGCCGCCGCGCCGAACGTCGCGACCTCGGCCGGATCGTTGCACAGCCGGACCAGGGCGTCGGCCAGGGCCGGGGCGTCGCCGGGGGGCACGAGCAGGCCCTCGATGCCGTCGCGCACGAGGCTCCGGCAGCCCGGGACATCCGTGGTGACGAGCGCCCGGCCGCAGGCGCCGGCTTCGAGCAGGGTCCGCGGAAGCCCCTCCCCGCCCCGGGACGGCAGGCAGGCGACATGGTGTCCGGCCCAGACGGCGGCGACATCCTCGGTGGGGCCGTGCCAGGCGACGCCGTCGCGGCTCCACCCCCGCAACGTCGCCGCGTCGATCGAGCGGCGGTTCGACGGATCGGGCGCCCCGTACAGGGCGAGCTCCACGGCTGCGCCCCGGGACCGGGCCAGGCGGGTCGCCTCCACGGCCACGTCGACGCCCTTGGACCAGAGCATGCGCGCCACCAGGGCGACCTTCAGGGGCGGTACCGGCGGCATCGGCTGCGGTGCGAACGCGGCGAGGGCGACGCCGGCGCCGCCGACCACCGTCACGGACCGATCGGACGGGTCGAGGCCGAGCGCCAGCGCGTCGTCCGGATTCTCGAACAGGAAGCGGGTCCGCGCCGACGCCAGCGGACCCCGGATCAGCGCCTTCAGCCCGAGGCGCGCGACGCGCCCGATCCGGTCCGCGCGGGCGCCGACGAGGCCGAGCCCGGTCAGCGCGTAGACCCGCGCCGGGATGCCGGCCATGGCGGCCGCGGTGCCGCCCACCAGGATGCTGCGCAGGGCGATGCAGTGGACGATGTCGGCCTCGAGCGCCTTCAGGATCCCGGCGAGCTGCCCGGCCGCATAGCCGGCGGTCATCGGGTTGAGGCTTGCCCGCTCGGCCTCCAGCGGCACGACGCGGGCCCCCGTCGCCTCGATGGCGGCGCGGTGCGCCCGCACCCGGGTGACGACGGCGACCGACAGGCCCATGCCGATCGCGGCACGCGCCATCGGCAGGAAGTGGGAGGCGAAGAACCAATCCTCGGTGACCACGAAGACCAGACTTCGCTTGGGATTGGTGAGGGGGTCGCGGGCGGGTTCGAGGTCCATCAATCCTGTCTAGCGCATCGGGCCGGATACCGGAACCGGCACGATGCGCTAGCGCCTTGATCCGCATCGTCTTTTTCCGGAAGCCGGCGGCCCGCTTGCGGAACGAGGCTTTTCGCATGGCCCACGGCGCCGGCCTGCGGCGGATGCGCAGGCCCGGAACGGCCCACCTGCGCCGCCGGTTGACCGGGGCCTTCTCGCCGGGTGTCACCCCGGCGGCGTATCCGGGAGGGGCGGCCATGGCGGACACCGAGACTGACCAAAGCGGCGGAACCCTGCGCGCGGCGGCCGAGGAAGCCGGCCTCGTCTACGTCGATGACGGCCTGCCGGGCCTCACCCGCAAGCGCAGCGGCACCGGTTTCCGCTACCTGGATGCGAAGGGCGCGCCGGTGCGCGACAAGCGGATCCTCGCCCGCATCCGTGCCTTGGCGATCCCCCCGGCCTACACCGATGTCTGGATCTGCCCGCGCAGCAACGGCCACATCCAGGCCACCGGCCGGGATGCCAAGGGGCGCAAGCAATACCGCTACCACGCCGACTTCCGGCAGGCCCGCGAGGAGAACAAGTTCTCGCGGATCATGGCCTTCGCGGACGCCCTGCCGGGCATCCGCCAGCGGGTCGATGCCGACATGAAGCGTCAGGGCCTGTGCCGCGAGAAGGTTCTGGCCACGGTGGTCCACCTGCTCGAGACCACGCTGATCCGCGTCGGCAACGACGATTACGCCCGCACCAACAAGAGCTACGGCCTGACGACCTTGCGCGATCCGCATGTCCGAATCACGGGGGCCGAACTGTCGTTCCGGTTCAAGGGCAAGAGCGGCAAGACCTGGGACGTGTCGCTGAAGGACCGGCGCGTCGCCCGGATCGTGAAGGCCTGCCAGGACCTGCCCGGGCAGGAGCTGTTCCAGTACATCGACGGCGAGGGCGTGCAGCGCGACGTGACCTCGTCGGACGTGAACGCGTATCTGCGCGAGGTCACGGGCGAGGATTTCACCGCCAAGGATTTCCGGACCTGGGCCGGGACGGTCTTGGCGGCGCTGGCCTTGCGCGAGTTCGAGAGCTTCGACAGCGAGGCGGGGGCCAAGCGCAACGTCCGCGCGGCGATCGAGAGCGTCGCCGGGCGCCTGGGCAACACGCCGACGATCTGCCGGAAGTGCTACATCCACCCCCAGGTCCTCGATTGCTACCTCGAAGGCGACCTCCTGATTCAGGTGCAGGACGCGGTCGAGACCGAGCTGAGCGGAGACCTCGGCAAGCTCCGCTCCGAGGAGGCCGCGGTGCTCGGCCTGCTGCAGGCACGGCTCGCCGCCTCGCGGGACGCCGCCGAGGCGGGCAAGCCGGTCAAGCCCGGCGCGGCTCCGGCCCGCAAACGGAGCAAGACGGCAGCCCGGGCCAAGGCGGCAGCCCTGGTCAAAAAAACCGCCGGGCGGTCCCGCACCGCGGCGCAAGCCGGTGCCACGTAAGACGTTTTTCGTGGTGGACGGCGCGGCGGCGCCGTGAGGCCTGTGTCCGACCGATTCACGCGGTGGCGACACGCGTTGGCCGTCTTCGCTGCCCCCGGTGTCTGACGCACGCTCCTATCCCGGACGCCCGGAACGTTGATCCGGAACCCGGAGGAGAAAGGGCCGCGCGGCGGCACGATCAAGACCAAGGTGGACGCTTCGCATCGTCTCGTGCTGGGTCCCGAATCGCATTCCGGTCGCGCTGCAGGCGCCCGGGCAAGGACGTAGGGGGGCAGCCCCCGCGTTGGGCTGCCCGGGATCCCGGTCAATGCCGGGACTGGTTGCCGCCGGACCCGCCGCGACGGTTCGGGTCGCTGTCGACCACCGGGGCCAGACCGAGCTGGCGCGCCAGCGAGACCAGGTCCTTGAGCCGTCCGGTCTGCGTCTTCCGGCGCAGGTTGAGCCGGTGCGTCTCCACGGTCCGCACGCTGAGCGCGAGGCGACGGGCAACCTCCTTGTTGCTGAAGCCCGAGCTGAGGAAGCGCAGCACCTCCGCCTCGCGCGGCGTGAGCCCGAGGCTGTCGCCCTGCTCCGCCGGCATCGCGGCCTGCTGCTCCGGGGGAACGAGACACTCCGATCCCTCGGCCAGGGCGAGCAGGGCGGCGCCCAGCTCCCGCGGTGACTTCGACCGGGCCACGAAGGCGTCGGCACCCGCCGCCAGCAGCGCCCGGAGGTCGTCGGCGGTGAGTGCCCCAAAAGCTACGAGGGTGCGCAGGTTCGGCTGCCGCTCTTTCAAGCCGACGAGACGCGCGATCCCATCCGCCAGCCGGATCTCGTCGAGGAAGATCAGCGCGACCGCGGATCCGGCATCGGCCCGGTCCAAGTCTTCTTCGCCGATCGTGTGAAACTCCGGCATATGCTCCAGAGTGGCGCGCACAGTCGCGCTCAGGTCCTGCGGTTCATCCAGGATCAGGACGCCAACGGCCGTACTCATGACCTCGCACCTTTCGTCTCCCGGCGATACAAAGGGGCCGGGATCGGATGCGTAGTTCCAAGATCCATTCCACGAGTTTGGGGCGAATATTAAGCTTTATATTCGCGGAATCGGGCGATTCCTGTCTTCGTGCTCCAATTTGGTGTGCCAATATGGGTTGCCGTCTTTAACCATGCCGCGGCGATGCGTCCCAGACTGGGGCGGCTCGGCCGTCTCAGCTTGCGACGGCCAAGGTGGCCTCGCCCTGGTACGGCACGACGCGGTTACGCCCGCCGCTCTTGGCCGCGTAGAGCGCGAGGTCGGCCCGCTTGAGCAGGGCGTTGACGTCGTCGCCTTCGACCCAGGTGCTCACGCCGAAGCTGCAGGTGAAGCCGATTGCATGCCGGCTGCCGCGGATACGCAGAGCCTGAACGGCTTCTCGCAGACGCTCGGCCCGGGCGGTCGCCTCCTCAAGGCTCAACCCCGGGAGGGCGATGCCGAATTCCTCGCCGCCCAGGCGGCCGCCGATGCCGGCCCCGGCGATGAGCTCGGCCATGGCCTTGATGGCGACGTCGCCGACATCGTGGCCGTGCTCGTCGTTGATCCGCTTGAAATGGTCGATGTCGGCCAGGATCGCCGAGATCCGGGCCGGGCGCCCGCTCTGCTCGGCGGCGAGGCGCGCCCGGTCGAAGAAGGCGCGCCGGTTGAAGACCCCGGTGAGCGGATCGGTCTCGGCGAGGCGGATCAGCTCCTCCTGCATGGTGATCATGCGCTCGGCCGCGCGCAAGCGTGCGTTCAGCTCCTCGGCGCTCGGCGGTTTCTCGATGAAGTCGTCGGCGCCGCTGTCGAGGGCCTCGGCCAGGCTGCGAACGTTGCGGGCGGACGACATGGTGATGACGTGCAGCGGCCTGCGCTCCTCGGCGAGCAGCCGCGCGGACCAGCAGAGTTCGAGGCCGCAGAGCGGCCGGACCTCGACGCTGGTGATCAGGACGCGGACCGACGGGGTGGCGGCGAGGTGTCGCAGCGCCTGTTCGGAATCCGTGAACGCGTGGACCTCGTGGCCGCGTGGCTCGATCAGGGATGCGATGATCTGGAGGACGACGCGGCTCGAATCGACGACGACGATCTGCATGGCATGACCCGGACCCGATCTCGGGTGTCTACCAGAGCAAGACTTAATTTCGACCGAACAGAGAGTGCGAATTCCACCATGAGCGCCGTCATAACCACCCCTGACTTGCGCTATATCGTGGTCCGCGGTCGCCTGTGGCGGCGCGCCGACCCGCACCTGCCGGAGGCGCGTCGCGCAGCGCTGGTGGCCGGGCTGATGGATGCGCGCCGGGCGGTGAAGGCGGCCAAGCGCGCCGAGCGCGAGGGCGAGCCCGATGCCGCCGCCGCGATGGCCGCGGCCCGGGCCGCGGTCGACGAAGCCAAGACCGGGCTGGGCGAGCGCGGCCCGGTCTGGTGGCACGACGACGCCCCTGACCTGAACCGGCACCTGGTCCGGAATACGCCCTACGCCGACTGGTTCGCGGCGCTCAGCGCCGGGGAACCTGAACCGAGATGATCTGCGCGCCGGAAGCGCGGCGGGCCGTCGGCTGGGCAGCGTTGATGACCGTGAGGGTCGGCGGAAGGGCCGGCGCGGCCGCGATGCCGGTGACGGTCGGGACCCCGTAGGTCCCGTAGCTCCACGGCGCGGGCACGATCTGGCTCGGCCGCGGCACCCGGGTTAGGGGCGCGCCGATATAGGTGCCGCGCACGAACGGGCCTGCAAAGCCGTCCTGGCCCGACCCGTAGGCGTAGACGCCCTGCGCGGAGGCGGGTGCGGCCACGAGGGCGGCGAGGAGCGTGAGGGCTGTCCGGGTGATCATGCGGGCGGCTCCGGGACGCGGCGCTTCAGGAACGATCGTGGGGAACCGACACGATCACTGCCCGTTCCGGGCCGCAGCCCCGGCAGAATGCGTAACGCGGCGGCGCGATGTCAGCGGCAGGTGGTGATCCGGCGGACCACCCAGCCCTCGCCCTCGATCCAGAGACGCCGCCGGGCACGGCTGCAGGTCGCGTCGTCCTCGCGCTCGACGGCGGAGATGGGATGGACCTGCTGCGGGCTGGCCTCGGCGACCTTGGTCTCGGTGCCGGCCGGGGCGGCCTCGGCCTGCGTAACAGCGGACAGGAGCAGGACGGCGCTGGCCGCCCCGAAAGCCATCGATCGGAGATGCATGCGGATATTCATGGTGGAGCAGCGCCCTGCGGCCGAGTTTAAGGATTCGTCAGTGAAATGCGCGGCGCACCAATTCGGTTTCATCGAGGCCGCGCCTTCCCGGCCGGCGGCGGGCGTGACCGTGTGCTGCGGCACGGCGCCGGTCCGGCGCCGAGACGGCTCGGACGCTTAGACTTCGCAGCGCGCGCGTATTAGGAGGAACGGCCCGGACGCGACGGCTCCCGCGGACCCCTGAACCAGCGGGCGAGCCGGTCCACGAGCGAAGGTCCATGAGCAAGCCCAAGCCCCCGACCAACGTGCTCCTGACTCCGGAGAAGCGCGCCGAGGACGTGGATCAGACGATCCGGCCGCTGAGCCTGTCCGAATTCATCGGGCAGAAGGCCGCACGCGCCAACATGCAGATCTTCATCGAGGCGGCCAAGATGACCGGCCAGGCCCTCGATCACGTGCTGTTCGTTGGGCCGCCCGGGCTCGGCAAGACCACGCTGGCCCAGATCGTCGCCCGCGAACTCGGGGTGAACTTCCGCTCGACCTCGGGCCCGGTCATCGCGAAGGCCGGCGACCTCGCGGCGCAGCTGACCAACCTCGAGGAGCGCGACGTGCTCTTCATCGACGAGATCCACCGGCTCAACCCGGCCGTGGAGGAGATCCTCTACCCGGCCATGGAGGACTACCAGCTCGACCTGATCATCGGCGAGGGGCCGGCGGCGCGCTCGGTGAAGATCGAGCTGCCGAAGTTCACGCTCGTCGGCGCCACCACCCGGGCGGGCCTGCTGACGACGCCCCTGCGCGACCGGTTCGGCATCCCGATCCGTCTCGAGTTCTACGAGATCGACGAGCTTGAGAAGATCGTCGCCCGCGGCGCCCGGGTGCTCGGGCTCGGCATGTCGCCGGAAGGTGCCAACGAGATCGCCCGGCGGGCCCGGGGCACGCCGCGCATCGCCGGCCGGCTGCTGCGGCGGGTGCGCGACTTCGCGATCGTGGCCGAGGCCGAGACGGTGACGCGCGCCATCGCCGACCGGGCGCTGAAGCTGCTCGACGTCGATTCGGTCGGCCTCGACGTGATGGACCGCAAGTACCTGACGTTGATCGCCACCTCGTTCGGCGGCGGCCCGGTGGGGATCGAGACGATCGGGGCCGCCCTGTCCGAGCCGCGCGACGCGATCGAGGACATCATCGAGCCCTATCTGATCCAACGCGGCTTCGTGCAGCGCACGCCCCGGGGCCGGGTGCTCACCAAGCACGCGTTCCGGCACATGGGCTTTGCCGAGCCGCGACGTCAGCAGGACGGCCTGTTCGACGACGGCGACGCCGCCTGAGCCGGATCTCCGTACCGTCCATGCGGTCGGGACGGGGCTGGTTCACGCCTCGTTCATAGGTTGCCATCTGCACCCGCAACGGCGATCGGCGCGGACTTGTGCGCCGCACCAAGGCCAAGCGCCTCAACCGGCGGGTGTTTCTCCGCGGGCCAGCGGACACTATTGCCAAGCTTTTGCGTAATCCCGCTCCCGTCGGTTCACGCAAACGCGATCTTGGCGGCGGAACAGCTGCAAAACGCGGCAGTTGAGATGGCGACCGCGCCAGTCTGCGTGGCGCTGGCAGGATTGCGGGACTGTTGCTCTTGCCACGGTATCCCGGCCGATCCTTGAGCCATCAATAAGAACACCAGGGACTTCCTTCCTCCATGAAGACACTCACGCTCGCCGTCCTCGGCCTCTCCGCCGCCGCGCTCTCGACCCCGGCGCTCGCGCAGGACGCGCTCCCGATCCGGATTCTGCCTTTCGCCAACCAGCAGGGCGTCGGCGCCGCCGCGACCGAGACCCCGGCCTTCCGCGCCGAGGCGCTGCGTTCGGATGCGACCAGCATCGAGGCGAGCCGCATCGCCCTCGAGCGTTCGCGCAACCCGCGCGTTCGGAACTACGCCCATCGCGTTCTGGTCGAGCGTAAGGCCACCACCGACGCCCTCCTGCCGGCGAACACCTCGCTGTCGCGCAACGGCACGGTCGTCTCGGACAACCAGGGCATCAAGACGGACCTGAGCAATCCGGTCGGCTTCGTGCTGGCGCCCGTGACCATCGCGGCGAACCTCGGGACCAGCATCGTCGGCGGCGCGCTCGGCGCAGTCGGCATCGTCGACAACAGCCCGACCGAGCCCGGCCGTCGCGTCGCCCTCGGCGAGCGCGGTCAGGCCCGCCTGTCGCAGCTCCAGTCGGCCCGAAGCGGCCGCTCGTTCGACCGCGCCTACATCGACCAGCAGGCCCGTTCGGACGCCCAGACGCTGGCGCTCTACGACGCCTACGCCAAGTCGGGCGACAGCGCCCAGGGCCGCCGCTTCGCCAGCGAGGCGCTGCCCTACATCGCCGACGAGCACGCCCACTCGGCGAGCTTGGCCGCCCGCATCGGCGGCTGATCGTTCAGTCCAGACCCGATCACGCGAGGGCCGCCCCAGGGCGGCCCTCGTCGTGTCGGACGGGTACCGGTTTTATCCCACACACCCGGCGAGGCGTGACGGCTGCTTCCCCCGCTGCCGCATCGTGCCGTAGACGATGTTCGATGAGCGCACAGACCTCCGCCACCGGCGCGCCGACGGACGACGCCCCCCATCGCCTGGGCGTGCGCGTCTACTACGAGGACACCGACTTCTCGGGCTTCGTCTACCATGCCAGCTACCTGCGCTTCCTGGAGCGTGGCCGGACCGAGCTGCTCCGGGATCTGGCGGGCGATCAGTCCGATCTGCATCGAGAGGCCAGCGGCCTCGTCTTCGTGGTCCGGCGCATGGCGCTCGACTTCATCCGCCCCGCCCGCATGGACGACCAGCTCACCATCGTGACCCGGACCCGGCAGCTGCGCGGCGCCTCGATGCAGCTCGCCCAGGAGGTCCGGCGCGGCGACGATCTGCTGGTCGCCGCCGACGTCCTTGTCGCCTGCGTGCGCGACGGACGCGCCATCCGGCTGCCGGAGGCCCTGCGCCGGCTCCTGGCCCCTCCCGGAGCCGCCTGACGCGTCCGGTCAGGCGACCCGCGTCGGGTCGGCGTCGCGCAGGAGTTTGGCGAAGGCGTTGACGATGGTCATCGCGTCGTACTCGACCGAGACCAGCTGGAAGCCCATCGCAACCATCTCCCGGGCCCGCACGGGCGACGGCGAGAACGCGCAGGGCAGCTTGCCGGCAGCCCGGGTCTTGCGCACGATCTCGCCGAGGGCAGTCGTGACCGCAGCGCCGGACGGGTCGATCGCCATTCCCTTGGAAAGGGCGATCGACAAGTCGGCGGGGCCGACCAGGATGCCGTCGATGCCCGGCAGGGCCAGGATCTGCTCCAGCGCGTCGATCGCCTCCGCGGTCTCGCACATGGCGATGGTCAGCGCCCGGGCGTTGGCGCCGGCGAGGTATTCGGAGGCGTCGCTCAGGCCCGACATCCACATGGCGCGGTCGGGCCCCCAGCTCCGCTGCCCGACCGGCGGATACTTGGTGGCGGCCGCTAGCGCCTGTGCGTCCGCCACGCTGTTGATCATCGGCGCGACGATGCCCGCGGCGCCGGCATCCAGCATCCGCGACGCCATGGCAAAGTCGCCGACCGGGATCCGCACCAGGCTCGGCTTGCCGGCGAGCGCCACCTCGGTGATCGCCGCGCAGCACGACTGATAGCCGTGCGCCCCGTGCTGCTGGTCGAGCAGCACGGCGTCGAAGCCGGCGCGCGCCAGGGCTCCGGCGATGGTCGGGTCGGCGATGCAGGACCAGCCGAGAAATCGGGCCGGCCCCGCGGGCAGCAGGCCGTGGAGGCTCGGAACGGGCAGGGTCATGACACGTCCTGGACTGAGGCTCGCGGCGACGGGTTCGCCGTAGGGGTGAGGATAACGGGCCTGGTTTCGCGAGGTCCAGTCTCGGGCGGGCGCGTCGCGACCCATACTGCGGCCGATGTCCTGGAATGCCCTAGGATCGCCCCGATCGAAACCGATCCTTAACCTTGTCGCGCCCTTAACGAAGTCGGTGCGATGCCGCCCGATTACGGGGTGAAGACGGCCCTTACTTTCGACAGATTCGCGGACGATAGCATTGATATCGCTCACGGATCCGGCGGACGTGGGCCTCGCCCGGCGCATCGCGATCCGGAGCAGGAGATCTCGACGGATGAACCCAGCCGACGCGATGCAGGCCGCGCCTGTCGCCGACATGACGCTGCTCGGACTGTTCCTGCAGGCCCACTTCGTCGTGAAGATCGTGATGGTCGGGCTGCTCAGCGCCTCGGTCTGGTGCTGGTCGATCATCGTCGATAAGACGCTGCTGTTCCGCCGCACCAAAGCCGAGATGGACGCGTTCGAGGACGCGTTCTGGTCCGGCCGCTCCCTGGAGGAGCTGTTCCGCTCGTTCAACGACCGTCCGGCCACCGGGCTGGCGGCGGTGTTCGTGGCCGCCATGCGCGAGTGGAAGCGCTCGTTCGAGGGCTCGGGCCGTCAGGTCCAGTCCCTGTCGCAGCGCATCGAGAAGCAACTCGACGTCACCATCCAGCGCGAGGTCGAGCGGCTCGAATCGCGCCTGCTGTTCCTCGCCTCGATCGGCTCGGCCGGCCCGTATATCGGCCTGTTCGGCACCGTTTGGGGCATCATGACCGCGTTCACCTCGATCGCGGCCTCGAAGAACACCTCGCTGGCCGTCGTCGCCCCCGGCATCGCCGAGGCGCTGTTCGCCACCGCGATCGGCCTGTTCGCCGCGATCCCGGCGGTGCTCGCCTACAACAAGCTGCAGGCCGAGGTCTCGAAGTCGCAATCGCGGCTGGAGGGTTTCGCCGACGAGTTCTCCGCGATCCTCTCCCGCCAGATCGACGAGCGCCTGTCGCTCGCCGCCTGACCGGGCCGATCCAGGAGATTGATCCATGAGCATGGCGGCGGGTGCATCCCACGGCGGCAAGCGGCGGCGGCGCAGGGGCCGGCGCGGCGGGCCGATCAACGAGATCAACATGACGCCGTTCATCGACGTCGTGCTGGTGCTGCTGATCATCTTCATGGTCGCGGCGCCGATGATGACGGTGGGCGTTCCCCTCGATCTGCCGCAGTCGAAAGCCTCGCCGCTCAATTCCGACGTGAAGCCGGTGACGATCTCGATCCGGCAGACCGGCCAGGTCTTCCTGGGTGAGGACGAGCTGACCGACGACACGATCATCCCGAAGCTCCTCGAGACGTCGAAGTCCGGCACCGAGGAGCGTGTGTTCGTTCGCGGCGACAAGCGGGTCGATTACGGCCGCGTCGCCCAGGTGATGGCGATCGTGACCGGTGGCGGCTTCAAGAAGGTCGCCCTCGTGACCGAGCCAGAGCATCAGTAGGGTCCGGACCGTGGAGTTCCACTTCGACCGCAAGGAACCGGGTGTCTGGATCTCTGCCGGCACCCACGTGGCGCTGCTGGCCTTCGCGCTGTTCAGCGTGGCGGCTCCGGCCCTGCCGGAGGCCCAGGAGGGCGTCCCCGTCGAGGTGATCACCGAGAACCAGTTCTCCGAGATCACCAAGGGCGAGCGCCAGGCCGACAAGCCGATGCCGAATGCCCAGCCGCGGGCCGATCGCCAGGCCGAGAAGGTCGAGGATCGCGAGCCCGAGAACGCCAAGACCGACGCGCCGACCGCGCCCACCCGCACCGCCGACATGAAGCTCGCCAACGCGGAGGAGATGCCCCTGCGCGCCGAGCCGGATCCGCAGGAGGTGGCGAAAGCCGCCAAGGCTGCCGAGGAGAAGCGCGAGGCGGAGAAGTCTGCCGCCAAGGCCGCCGAGAAGGCGGCTGAGAAAGCTGCGGCCGACAAGGCTGCGGCGGCCGAGAAGGCCGCGGCGGCCAAGGCCGAGGCGAAGGCGGCCGCCAAGGCCGAAGCCGAGAAGCGCGAGCAACTCGACAAGCTGATCGAGCGGCAGGAGGCTGAAGCCGCGGCTGCGGCCGCGAAGGCCGCCGCCGCGAAGGCGGAGGCCAAGGCCAAGGCGGATGCTGCCAAGGCCGAGGCCGCCCGGGAAGCCGCCCGGAAGGCTGCCGAGGCCAAGGCCGAGGCGGAAGCCGAGCGCCAGAAGGAGGTGGCCGAGGCCAAGGCCGCGCACGAGAAGGCGGAAGCCGCCGCCAAGGCCGAGGCCGCCGCCAAGGCGAAGTCCAAGGCGATGGCGGACGCCAAGGCCAAGGCCGACGGCGAGGCCAAGGCGCGCAAGCAGGCCGAGCTCGCCGACAAGTTCAACGCCGGCGACATCCGCTCCGTGCTGGCCTCGAAGGCGCCGTCGCAATCCACCGGGGCCACCGGCCACACGGTGCAGAAGGTCGCGGCTCTGGGCGCCGCGACCGGCACGGCGCAGCGCCTGTCGCCGTCCCTGCGCGACGCCCTGGTCGGGCTGCTGCAGCAGCAGATCGAGCGCTGCTACTCCGCGCCTCCGGGCGCCGCCCAGGGGGTGGTTCTGCCGGTGCTCGACATCCGGCTGAACCCGAACGGCTCGCTGAGCACCGAACCGCGGATCATGCGGGGCGGCTCCAGCGGGGTGGACCAGTCGATCGCGCAAGCCGCGCTCCGGGCGGTGCGCCGCTGCGCGCCGTATAACATTCCGGCCACCTACGCGCCGTACTACAACGACTGGAAGGCCATCAACGCGGAGTTCGAGTTCACGGCGACCTGAGATCGCCCTCCGCGTCGCCTGCCGTCACCCGCCTCCCCGTCTGATCGCCACTTCGTCTGATCGCCACTTCGGGTCCGACCCATGCACAGCACTTCCTCCGCCGGGCGCCTTCTGGCGCCCTCAGCCGCGCACCTGATCGCGCCCATCGTCGCGTTGCTGGCGCTGCTGTCGGTCGCCGTCGGCTTCGCGGCCCCGGCCCAGGCGCAGCTGCAGCTGCGCATCGGCGGCGGCAACTTCCAGCCCTTGCCGATCGCCATCGCGGATTTCGGCGGCGACCCGAGCCTCGGCGGCCTCGTCTCCGGCGTGGTGACCAACAACCTGCGCCGCTCCGGCTACTTCACGCCCCTCGACCACGCCCGCTTCCCCGAACAGCCGAACTTCGACGCCGCGCCGAACTTCGAGAAATGGCGCGCCACCGGCATCCAGGGCCTGGTCACGGGGCGCGTGTCCCGGGACGCCGCGGGCAAGCTGAAGGTCGAGTTCCGCCTCTGGGACGTGAGCTCGGGCCAGCAGATGACCGGTCAGCAATACGGCACCGACACCGCCAACGCCCGGCGCACCGGCCACCTGATCTCGGACGCGGTCTACACGAAGATCACCGGCCTCGGCCCCTGGTTCGACAGCCGTATCGCCTTCGTGGACGAGAGCGGCCCCAAGGAGAACCGGCGCAAGCGCCTGATGGTGATGGACCAGGACGGCGCCAACGTCCGGGCGATCACCAGCGGCGAGATGTCGATCGTCGCGCCGCGCTACTCGCCGGCCACGCAGGACATCGCCTTCATGGCGCAGGCCACCGGGCATCAGCCGCGGGTGCAGGTGATCAACCTCGAGACCGGCGCCCGCCAAGCCCTCGGCAACGTCGATTCGATGAGCGCGAGCCCGCGCTTCTCGCCCGACGGCCGCAAGCTCGTCATGAGCGTGCAGCAGGGCGGCAACGCCGACATCGTGACCATGGACATCGCCTCGAAGGCCCAGCGCTCGATCACCAACGGCATGGCCATCGACACCTCGCCGACCTACGCCCCGGACGGCGCGCAGATCGCCTTCGAATCGGATCGCGGCGGCTCGCAGCAGGTCTACGTGATGGGCGCGGACGGCTCGAACCCGCACCGCATCACCTTCGGGGCGGGCTCGGCCTCCCAGCCGGCCTGGTCGCCCCGCGGCGACCTGATTGCCTACACCCGCCAGCGCAACGGCGGGTTCGCCATCTGCGTCTCGAAGCCCGACGGGACCGGCGAGCGCGTCCTGACCGAGGGCTACCACAACGAGGGGCCGACCTTCGCGCCGAACGGCCAGTACGTGCTGTTCTTCCGCGACCCGGGCGGCCAAGGCGGCGGCAAGCTGTTCATGGTCGACATCACCGGCAAGGTGGAGCAGTCGGTCCCGACGCCCTCCTACGCCTCCGACCCGACCTGGTCGCCGCTGCTGGCGGGACGCTGAGTCGTTTGGAATTATGGAGCCCGGCTACCAGTCGGGCTCCGACCGTTTAGCGTCGGCATCTTCGGGCGCCGGTGGCTTGCCGATCGTATCGGCCAGATCGCGCAGGGCGCGCGGTAGGGGTCTGAGCGCAGGGTCGTCGAACGGCAATCGGGGCAGCCGCGTCCGAATCAGGGATGCGACGAGACCCGCCTGTGCGGCATCGCGCGAACGTTTCAGCGGATCGCGGTCGCCCCTGGTCGAGAGCCATGCCTTGTGGAGCGCGAAGGCGCGCGGGTCGATGACCCACATCTGCACCGGATAGCCCCTGGCATCGATCGCCGTGACGGCGGTCGTCGGGCTGTTGACCAACCATGCGAGCCCCTCGATCTCGACCGCCTGCAATTCATCCGAGGCCGATCCGATGCGATTGAGAACCGGAGGCCGTATCGGATCCTTCCCGGCCGGCATGATCAGATCGACCAAGTAACCGTCGCGGTTGACGGCGCGGAAGCCGGGATTCCCGACGACGGTGAACGAGCGATCGACCTTTCGCAGTTCGGCCAGCAACCCGCCTGCCGCCGTCTCCGGCGCAACGAGGCGCAGGCTTTTTCGGGCATCGTACAGCAGATCGATGGCGCCCGTCGCGAGCTGCGGGCCTGCAATCTGAACGCCTCCGAGGCGTTCATAGGCGTATAGGGCGTTGGTACCGACGACCCCGACGACGGGACCGTAGTGCCGCGTCTCAGTCAGGCGGCGCAGGACACGGGCCGCGATGATGGGCATTCTCCCGAGGCGGAGCGCGCGATTGACCGGGGCCATCGCGTCCATGCGGGCAGCGAGGTTTGCGATTCGATCCTGCAGATCCGCGCGGCCGTCATGGAAGCCGCGGTGGATCTCCTCCGTGTCGGACGAGCGGGCACCGAGAGATTTCCAGACGCCCTGTCGCTTCCGATACAGGTACGTATGCGAGCCCACCGTCTTCCAAGCCATCGAACCCGCATAGCGGTGAACGAGCTCGGTGCGGGCCGCAACGTAGGCGCCGAAGACCTGCTCCGTGTCGATCGTCTGTCGGGCTTGATCGCCATTCAAGTCGGTGAACAGCATGGCTCGATCCCAAGCCCTTTTCGACGAGCTTGGTTTGATAGCACACGTCGCGTACGGCGCAAGGTATTGAAAGGGAATGCATTATCCCTTTCTGATTGTGATACTGACCTCGAAGGGATAATGGCCGGCCGCTACCCCCGCACCAGCAACCGGTCCCGCGCCCGCAAGGCCGGGAAGAACCGGCCCCAGAGCAGCGCGACCGCGATCGTCGCGGCGCCGCCCGCCACCACCGCCGGGACCGCCCCGATCGCGGCCGCCAGTACGCCGGATTCGAACTCGCCGAGTTCGTTCGAGGCGCCGATGAACACCGTGTTTACCGCCGAGACCCGGCCCCGCATGGCATCCGGGGTCTCGCCCTGCACGAAGGTCTGGCGGACATAGACCGAGATCATGTCGGCGGCGCCGGTGACGAACAGGCAGGCCATCGACAGGGGCAGCGAGGTCGAGAGGCCGAACACGACGGTGGCCGCACCGAACAGCGCGCAGGCCCGCAGCATCCGCACGCCGGCATGGCGGCGCAGCGGGCGGTAGGCCAGCAGGACCGCCATGGCGACCGCCCCGAAGGCCGGCATGCTGCGGAGCGCGCCGAGCCCCAGCGGGCCGACATGCAGCACCTCGCCGGCATAGATCGGCAGGAGCGCGGTGGCGCCGCCCAGCAGGACGGTGAACAGGTCGAGGCTGATCGCACCCAGCACTACCGGCTGCGAGCGGATGTAGCCGATGCCGGCCGAGAGGGCCGCCCAGGTGATCGGCGGCCGCTCGGTCACGGCAGCAGGCCGGAACCGGATCAGCCCCGTCAGGACGCTCGCCAGCGCGAAGCTCGCCGCCGCGCCGCCGAACACGACCGACGGCCCGAGCGCGTAGAGCAGGCCGCCGAGCGCCGGGCCCATCACCGACGCGCTCTGCCAGAGCGAGGCGTTCCACGCGATGGCCGATCCGAATTGCGGCCCGGGCACCAGGGTCGGCAGCAGCGCCTGCAGGGCCGGGTTGGCGAAGGCCCGCGCGGTGCCGACGACGATCACCAGGGCGTAGATCGGCCAGATCGCCTGGAAGCCGGCCAGCGCGTAGGCGAGCAGGCCGAAGCTCGCGAAGCTCTGGAGCCCGAAGGCCGCAGCGCCGACCAGGCGGCGGTCATAGGCGTCGGCCACGTGGCCGGTGATCAGGGCGCAGATCACCGCGGGCAGGAAACCCGCCAGCCCGACGAGGCCCAGCGCCAGCGCGGAATGGGTCAGGTCGTAGACGAACCAGCCGATCGCCACCGCCTGCATCTGATACGCGAGGCCGGTGAGGAAGCGGGCCGAGCCGAACAGCCGGAAGTCCCCGATCCCGAAGACGGCCCAGCCGGAACGATCTTTTTCGGACATGCGCCCTGCTGAGCCCGGCGGGGGGATTAATCAAGCCCGGCGGAGGGCCCGCTCAGGCAAACGGAGCGTCCTGTTCGCCGCCCTGGTCGGGGCGCGTTCGACGGCACCCCCCGGCCGACCGAGGGCTCGAATCGACGGAGATCCCGATCCCGAGATCCTGAGGTACCGCGTCAGTGGCTGCGCAGGAGCCCTCCGGGGAGCGCCCGCCGGTTGGAGGCCCCCGTCGCGGTTTCCGCTTCGCTGCGTCCCGTCCGGACGAGGTGGGAGATCGGGAAGGACCGGTGAAACAGCGCCTCAGTGGACCGCCAGGCCCGGCTTGCGCGCGGCGATCACGGTCGGGGTCGTGGCGGGTCGTCGTTCGGGATGCTCGCGCTGCAACCCGTCAAAAGGGAAGAGCGGGAAGATGCAGGTCACCTGGGTGCCGGCCCCGGGTGCGGTCTCGAGGAGGACCCGCCCGCCATGGAGTTCGACGAAGGACCGCACGATCGACAGGCCGAGCCCGACCCCGCGATGGCGGGTGCCCAGGGTGTGGCTCTCGAAGCGGTTGAAGACCGAATCGGCGATCTCCGGCGGCATGCCGCGGCCGTGGTCGCGCACGCTCAGGATCAGCTCCTGGGCCTCCCGGCGGGCGCGGACCTCGACCCGCTGCCCGGCGTCCGAGAAGCCGACGGCGTTGGACAGCAGGTTGAACAGGATCTGGCGGATGCGCTTCCCGTCCGCGTGGACGCTGCCGATATCCTCGGGCACGTCGAGGGCCAGGGTGATGTGGGATTCGGCCAACCGGTCCTCGATGCCGCGCAGGGCGGCCTCGATCGTGGTCTGGACGTCGACCTCCTCCCGCTGAAGCTCCAGCGAGCCGGCATCGATCGAGGCGAGGTCGAGGATGTCGTTGATGATGACCAAGAGCGCCGCCGACGAGCGCATGATGTGGTCGGAATATTCGCGCTGACGGTCGTTGAGCGCCCCGACCGTCTCGTCGCCGAGCAACTGCGTGAAGCCGATGATGTTCGTGAGCGGCGAGCGTAGCTCGTAGGAGACGTGATGCACGAAAGTGTCGCGCAGCTGCGCGGCCTTCTCGAGCGCGTCGTTCTTCTCGGTCAGCGCCCGCTCGACGTTCACGCTGGCGGTGACGTCGATCAGGGTCAGCAGGGTCGCGCCCTCGGGCAGCGGCTGCGCGGCGCAGTCGAGAACCGTGCCGTCCACCACCTCCAGGCGGCAGGACTGGGCGGTGCGTGATTCGAGGCCGACCACCGCGTCGCGGATGTCGAGCCACGGCTCCTCGGCCGGCGCCAGCGACCGGCAGGCCGCGATGACGGCATCGACATGCGGCCGCTCCTCGACGGTCGCCGGATCGAGGCGCCAGACGGTGCAGAACGCCCGGTTGGCGAGCGTCATGCGCCCGTCGGCGCCGAACACCGCCACCGGCTCGGCCAGGGTGTCGAGGGTCTCGGCCTGGAGGCGGCGCAGGGCGATGTAGCGGGTCTCGGCGTTCAGGCTGTCGGAGACGTCGTCGAACAGGTAGGTCAGGCCGCCCTGCGGGTTGGGGTCGGCCACGACGCGGAGCGTTCGTCCGTCGGGCAGGTACCACCAGCTCTGGTTGGCCTCGGCGGCCCGGTAGGCGGCGAGCACCCCGTGCTTCCAGCCGCGGAAATCGGCCTGCTCCTCCAGCTTCCGCTCGGCCCGGAGATGGTCGAGGATCTCGCCGTCGGAGGGGCGGCTGTCGAGGAAGGCCTGGTCAAGGTCCCAGAGCTGGCGGTAGGCGGCGTTGTGGAAGATCAGCCGCTGCGAGACGTCGAACATCGCCACCGCGGTCGGCAACTGGTCCAGGGTGCGGACGTTCGCATTCATCTGGCGCTGCAGGTCGGCGCGGACGCTCTCCAGTTCAGAGACGTCGATGGCGATCCCGACCCGGCCGCTGTCCAGGGTGGTCTCGAACACGTCCAGCATGCGCCGGCTGCCGGCCACCACGGCCGAGAGCCGCGGGACGGTCCGGGTCAGGCCTGCGGCGCGCGCCGCCTCGTCGCGGATGATCGCCTCGCGGGCCGGACGGTCGAACAGCTCGACGCCGCCGTCGAGAGCGGCCTCGCGGGTCTCGGCCTCGACGGCCGCCGCGTAGGCGGCGTTGACCCAGCTCAGGCCGCCGTCCCGGTTGCGCCGCCAGACGGGCTGCGGGATCGCGTCGAGGAGCCCGGCCAGCGCCGACAGGCCGCGGCGGGTCTCGTCCAGGGTCGCGCGCAGGTCGGCGATCTCGCAGCGCTCCTGGCTGGTCTCGCGCAGGCGCAGCAGCGCGCGGCCGGCCACCGCCTGTCCGTGGGCGTCGATGCTGCGCCCGGTCTGGGTGCGCAGGCTCAGGGAGAAGCTCGTGCCCCGCGCCCGCAGGGTCTCCACCGCAGCCTCGACCGCGGCGGCGTCGGAGGCGACCAGCCAGGTGCCGAAGGCGAGGACCCGGCGGGCATAGCCCGAGGTCGGCCGCTCGCCGTAGATCGCGAGGCTGATATCGCCCTCGACCACCGGCTCGCTGCGCCGGTCCCAGGTGACGATGACCTGGCGCTCGGCGTTGAGCAGCATCTCGGCGCGATCGTGGGCGCCGCGGAGCACGTCGAGGGCGCCGGCCAGCTCCCGCTCCCGGCGGGTCCAGCGTGCGCGCTCGTAGAGGTGGAGCAGCGAGAGAATCACCGCAAAGGCAACGAGGCCGCCGAAGATCGCCAGGGCGGCGACGCCGTGCATCTCACGCGGCGCGTGCGTGGTCGCGGTCTCGGGCAGTTCGGCGAGCGCAGCGCTCGCCGCCGTCAATGTGAGCGCACCCACGCAGATTCGAACGTGCGCGGCACGACCGACACCCATGATAGCCCTGCCCCCACCCCTGGCGATCCGACATGCGCGTGCAACCGCGCGGCGCGAAACGCACCGTCCCCGCGACGATTCTCTCGAACCCTCGCGGACCCACCGATCTAAGATTCGGCTGCACCTTACCGTGCGGCGGAATCCAGCCGGAAGGGGAACGAAGCGTGGCTATACGCCGAGGGCTCACAATCATCCGTTAACGACACTCAGAAGACACAGTGCATTGGCGCTCAAACGGGTTGACAAACGAAAGGGCCCGACGCAGCGCGCCGGGCCCTATTTTGCTTGGTGATGGAGGCGCCGAACGCCGTCCCGGCCCTTATAGATCCGGTTAGGAATTCAACCTCCGGTTTGGCTCGCGCGCCGAACCGGAGGCGCCGCCGGCCGGAGCCGGCTCAGTAGCGGTAATGCTCGGACTTGAACGGGCCGGCCTCGGAGACGCCGATATAGGCGGCCTGGTCGGGGCGCAGCTTGGAGAGCTTCACGCCGATCTTCTCGAGGTGCAGGGCTGCAACCTTCTCGTCGAGGGTCTTGGGCAGGGTGTAGACCTGCTTCTGGTACTTGGACGTGTTGGTCCAGAGTTCGATCTGCGCCAGCGTCTGGTTGGTGAACGAGGCCGACATCACGAAGGACGGGTGACCCGTGGCGTTGCCGAGGTTCACCAAGCGGCCCTCCGACAGGAGGATGATGCGGTGGCCGTCCGCGAAGGTGATCTCGTCCACCTGCGGCTTGATGTTGGA
The DNA here is from genome assembly GCF_008039945.1 of Methylobacterium sp. WL64. Taxonomy (NCBI): domain Bacteria; kingdom Pseudomonadati; phylum Pseudomonadota; class Alphaproteobacteria; order Hyphomicrobiales; family Methylobacteriaceae; genus Methylobacterium; species Methylobacterium sp. WL64. The sequence continues at coordinate 132,511 of NZ_VRVA01000005.1, read as the reverse complement.
CCACTTGAGGTTCTTCAGGCCGGCGACCTGAATCTCGTTGTCGAAGTGGCCGATGTTGCAGACGATCGCCCGGTCCTTCATCGACCGCATGTGATCGAGGGTGATGATGTCCTTGTTGCCGGTGGCGGTGACGAAGATGTCGGCGCGCGCTGCGGCGTCCTCCATCGTCACGACCTCGTAGCCCTCCATGGCGGCCTGGAGCGCGCAGATCGGATCGATCTCCGACACGAGCACGCGGCAGCCGGCATTGCGCAGCGAGGCGGCCGAACCCTTGCCGACATCGCCGAAGCCGGCGACCATGGCCACCTTGCCGGCCATCATCACGTCGGTGCCGCGGCGGATGCCGTCGACCAGCGACTCCTTGCAGCCGTAGAGGTTGTCGAACTTCGACTTGGTGACCGAGTCGTTCACGTTGATCGCCGGGAAGAGCAGCTTGCCCTCCTTGGCCAGCACGTACAGGCGGTGCACGCCCGTGGTGGTCTCCTCGGAGACGCCCTTGATGCTGTCGGCGAGGCCGGCGAACCAGCCCTTCGGCTTCTCGGCCAGCTTCTTCTTGAGCAGCGCGAAGAAGACCTCCTCCTCCTCGCTCTCCGGCTTGTCGAGGAAGGCGGTGTCGCCGCGCTCGGCGCGCAGGCCGAGATGGACGAACATGGTGGCGTCGCCGCCGTCGTCGAGGATCATGTTCGGCATGCCGCCGTCATGCCAGTCGAACAGGCGCGAGGTGTAGTCCCAGTACTCTTCTAGGGTCTCGCCCTTCACGGCGAAGACCGGGATGCCGGCGGCCGCGATGGCGGCGGCGGCGTGGTCCTGGGTCGAGTAGATGTTGCAGGAGACCCAGCGGATGTCGGCGCCGAGCGCCTTCAGGGTCTCGATCAGCACGGCGGTCTGGATCGTCATGTGCAGCGAGCCGGCGATCTTGGCGCCCTTCAGGGGCTGCGCAGCGCCGTATTCCTCGCGGACCGCCATCAGGCCCGGCATCTCCGTCTCGGCGATCGAGATCTCCTTGCGGCCGTAATCGGCCAGCCCGATGTCCTTGACGATATAATCCTTGGCCATGAGTCGGCGGCTCCGTGTGTTCGCGTTGCGGTTCGGGGCCAGCCCCTACCACTTCGAACGTTACGAAGCAATCAAGACATAAACATGTCTTTATGCGTTCCAGGCTGCGAGGGCGTTCGCCGCCGGTTCTTTTCGCCTGCTCAGATCTCGATCTCCGTGCCGACCTCGACCACCTGCCGGGTCGGCACGCCGAAGAAGGCGCCGGTGCGCTCGGCGTTGCGCTGCATGAAGGCGAACAGGTTTTCGCGCCACGGCGCCATGCCGAGATGGTCGTCCTTGGGGATGATCGTCTCGTGCCCGACGAACACGGTCATGTCGTCGACGACGTTCGCGGGCAGGTGGCGGGACGCGACCGCGCAGGCCAGCCCTTCCGGGATCGAGGCCTCCTCCATGAAGCCGTAGCGCAGGATCACCCGGTAGAAGTCCGGCGCCAGGATCGTCACGTGGGCGCGCTGCTCCACCGGGACCGTGGGGGTCTCCTCGTAGAGCGCGGTGATGATCAGGATGCGCTCCATCAGCGCGTGGTTGCGCTCGACGAAGCGCGACAGGTGGAGGGGGATCCCGTGCTCGGCCGCCGACAGGAAGGCCGCGGTGCCGGGCAGGCGCAGCAGGTCGCGGTGCTGGAGCCCGGCCAGGAACGCATCCTCCGGCAGGCGCAGCGCGACCCGGGCCTGCTCGACCAGCTCGTTGCCCTTCTTCCAGGTGAGCATCATCAGCGCGACGAAACCGGCGAGCACCAGGGGAAACCAGCCGCCCTCCAGGATCTTCACGCTGTTGGCCGCGAAGAACACGGCGTCGATGGCCAGGAAGATGCCGTTGACCGCGAAGACGAGGATCGGGTTGTAGCCCCACCGCAGCGCGATCAGCGCCGCGAGCAGCGTGGTGATGGCCATCAGCATCGAAACCGCGATGCCGTAGGCCCCGGCGAGCGCGTCGGAGGACCCGAACAGCACCACGGCCACCAGGGTCGCGGCGGCGAGTAGCCAGTTCACCATCGGGACGTAGATCTGGCCGCGCTCCTCCCGGGCGGTCTGGACGATGCGCATCGCCGGCAGGAAGCCGAGCTGCACCGATTGCTGGGTCAGGGAGAACACCCCGGAGATGATCGCCTGCGAGGCGATGATGGTGGCGAGTGTTGCCAGCGCGATCAGCGGGTAGTGGCCCCAATCCGGGCACAGGCGGAAGAACGGGTTCTCGATCGCGTCGGGCGCGGCGAGCAGCAGGGCGCCCTGCCCGAAATAGTTGAGCACCAGCGCCGGCAGGACCAGGACGAACCACGCGGCCCGGATCGGCATCGCGCCGAAATGGCCGAGATCGGCGTACATCGCCTCGCCGCCGGTAACCGCCAGGAAGGCCGCGCCCAGCATCGCGAAGCTCACGTGCCAGCCGGCATGCAGCATGAAATCGACGGCGCGCAGCGGGTTCAGCGCCGACAGGATCTCGGGCTTGCCCAGGATGCCGACGATCCCGAGGGCCGCCAGCACCACGAACCAGACCAGCATCACCGGGCCGAACACCCGGCCGATCACCGCGACGCCCTTGTGCTGCACGGCGAACAGCACGACCAGGATCGCGATCGTGATCGGCACGACGAAGTGCCCGAGCGACGGCGCGTCGACCTTCAGCCCCTCGATCGCCGAGAGCACCGAGATCGCCGGGGTGATCGCGCCGTCGCCGTAGAGCAGCGCGGCACCGATCAGCCCGACCACCAGCAGCACGGCCTTCAACGTTCCGGGCTGCGCCTGCCGGGCGCCGAGCAGCGCCAGCATGGCCACGATGCCGCCCTCGCCCTTGTTGTCGGCGCGCAGGATCAGCACCGCGTATTTCAGCGACACGATCAGGATCAGCGACCACAGGATCAGCGACACCGCGCCCGTCGCGGCGGCCGGGACCGTAGCGCCCCCGGCGGTGGCCGCCTTCACGGCCTCCTTGAAGGCGTAGAGCGGGCTGGTGCCGATATCCCCGTAGACGACGCCGAGCGCGCCGAAGACGAGGGCGGGCTTGAGCCGGCTTTTCTGGGAGGCATCGTTGTCGTCGCCCGCGCGGGTTCGCGCATCCGGAGCCGCCGCGGGTGCAAGGGACTGACTCAACGCACGTCTCCCGCGGGCTCAAACGCGCCGGCCCTGGCGGCACAGGTAGAGCGCTGTCCGTCCGAGTGGAAGCGGTCGCGTTCGGATAGGCTCCCGGTCAAAGGGCTCGCCATGGGTCGAACGATCACCGGGAAGCCGTATCGCGTCTCCAACGGCGTGGTCGTCGCCGGCGAAGGGACCACGCCGCTTTTCCCGGACGGTCGGACCGTCAGCGGACTGCGACCCGGGAACGGGACGGCGCGCAACAGGCGCTTTCCGGCCCGTACCCGGTCATACCCGATCGGCCAGGGCGTCCGGGCACGGCTCGCCCCGCCGCAGGCCGAACACCGGCACGCCGGCATGCCGGGCGATCGACGCGGCGACGGTGGAGAGCGGCGCGGGCGCGCCCTCGCTTTCGCTGATGGCGACGGCCAGCAGCGGCACGCGGTGCAGCCGCAGGGTCTCGCAGGCGGTGAGCGCGTGGCTGATCGCCCCGAGATAGCTGCCGGAGACGAGCAGCGCCGGCACGGCCAGCTCCCGCAGCCAGTCGAGGCCGGTCGCGGCCCCGGTGACCGGGCTCATCAGCCCGCCGACCCCTTCGATCAGCAGCGTGCCCTCGGTGCGGGCGATCTGCGCCCGGCACCAGGCGACGAGCTCGGGCAGGTCCAGCGCCCGGCCCTCCAGGGCGGCCGCCTGATCGGGCGCAAGCGGGGCCGAGAACCGCCAGGGTGAGCAGGCCTCAACGGTCTCGGCTTCGACAGCGAGGCCCTGCGCGTCGAGGAGGTGCGCCGTGTCGCTCTCCGCGAAGGCCGGATCGCTCAACGGCGGCACGCCGCTCGCCAGGGGCTTCAGGGTCCGGACCTGCCGGCCCTGCGCCCGCAGGCGCCGGGTCAGCGCCGCGGTGACGTAGGTCTTGCCGATCTCGGTGCCGGCGCCGGCGACGAAGACCGTGCGGGCGGCCATGATGCCGGCCGCCTCAGGCCTGGAACGTGCCGTGGCAGTGCTTGTACTTCTTGCCCGAACCGCACGGGCACGGCTCGTTGCGCCCGACCCGGCCCCAGGTGGCGGAATCGTTCGGGTCGCGCTCGAGCACCGCGCCATCCACCGAGAGGCCCTGGGCCGCGTAGCCGTAGGCGGGACCGCCGCCGCCGTCGCTGCCCGAGCCGCGCTCGCCGTAATCCATTTCGTTCTCGCCGGTCACCGGGTCGAGATGCTGGGCGAACATCGGCGGCAGCTCCGGCGTGCCACCCGGGAAGCCCTGCTGCTGATCGGGCTGCTGGTGCACGATCTCGACGCGGGAGAGCTGCGCCGTCACCTGCTCGCGCAGGGACGTCACCAGGCTGTTGAAGAGGTCGAACGCCTCGGACTTGTACTCGTTGAGCGGGTCGCGCTGGGCGAAACCGCGCCAACCGATCACCTGCCTGAGGTGGTCGAGGGTCACAAGGTGCTCGCGCCAGAGGTGGTCAAGCGTCTGGAGCAGGACCTGCTTCTCGATGTAGGCGGTGATCTCGGTGCCGTTCTTCTCGGCCCGCTCGGCGTAGCCCGTCTCGGCGGCCTTGAGCAGGCGTTCGCGCATCTCCTCGTCCGCGATGCCCTCTTCCTTGGCCCAATCCTCCACCGGCGCGTCGAGGTTCAGCACGTCGCGGACCTGTTCGCGCAAGGCCGCGACGTCCCACTGCTCGGCGTAGGCGTTCTGCGGGATGTAGCGGGCGACGAAGTCGTCGATCACGCCCTCGCGCATCTCGTCGACGGTCTCGCGCACGCTCTCCTGGGCCATGAAGTCCCGGCGCTGCTCGAACACGACCTTGCGCTGGTCGTTCATGACGTTGTCGTATTTGAGCACGTTCTTGCGCATGTCGAAGTTGCGCGCCTCGACCTTCTGTTGCGCCTTCTCGATCGCCTTGTTGATCCAGGGGTGGATGATCGCCTCGCCCTGCTCCAGGCCTAGCTTCTGCAGCATCCCGTCCATGCGGTCGGAGCCGAAGATCCGCATCAGGTCGTCCTGAAGCGACAGGTAGAACTTCGAGCGGCCCGGATCGCCCTGGCGGCCGGAGCGGCCGCGGAGCTGGTTGTCGATGCGCCGGGATTCGTGGCGCTCGGTGCCGATGATGTAGAGGCCGCCCGGCAGGGCCTTCTTGCGGCCGGCCTCGGGGTCGGCCGGCTCGCCGGAGGCCAGGACCTTGGCGCGGTTGTCGGCGATCTCCGCCTTGATGGCGTCGATGGCGGCGTCGCGCTCCGGACCGTCGGCGAGCTGACCGAGCTCCTTCTCGATGCGCATCTCGAGGTTGCCGCCGAGTTTGATGTCGGTGCCGCGGCCGGCCATGTTGGTGGCGATGGTGATCGCGCCGGGCACACCGGCCTCGGCGACGATGTAGGCCTCCTGCTCGTGGAAGCGGGCGTTCAGCACGGCGAAGCGCTTGGTAACCCGGCCCTCGCGGGCGGCCTTGTAGACGTCGGTGAGCGCGTTCGGATCGGAATAGTCGAGCAGGGTGTAGCCGGCCTTCTTCAGCATCTCGGCCAGGTGCTCGGACTTCTCGATCGAGCCGGTGCCGACCAGGATCGGCTGGTGGCGGCTATGCGCCTTGTCGATCTCCGCGATGATGCCTTCGTACTTCTCGCCCACCGTGCGGTAGACCTCGTCGTCCTCGTCGACGCGCTCGACCTCCTTGTTGGTCGGGATGTCGACCACGTCGAGCTTGTAGATCTCGGCGAACTCGTCCGCTTCCGTCGAGGCCGTACCGGTCATGCCGGCGAGCTTGCCGTAGAGGCGGAAGTAGTTCTGGAACGTGATCGAGGCCAGCGTCTGGTTCTCGGGCTGGATTGTCACGCGCTCCTTGGCCTCGAGGGCCTGGTGCAGTCCCTCCGAGTAGCGCCGCCCCTGCATCATGCGACCGGTGAACTCATCGATGATCACCACCTCGTCGTTCTTGACGATGTAGTCCTTGTCCCGGGTGAACAGGGTGTTGGCGCGCAGGGCCTGGTTCACGTGGTGGACGAGGCTGACGTTGTGGGCGTCGTACAGGTCGCCGTCCTTGAGCAGGCCGACCTCGCGCAGGGTCTCCTCGACGAACTCGTTGCCGGCTTCCGTGAGCGAGACCGTGCGCTGCTTCTCGTCGAGGTCGTAATGCTCGCGCACCAGCCGGGGCATGATCGCGTCGACCGAGACGTACAGCTCGGAGCGGTCGTCCACTGGCCCGGAGATGATCAGCGGCGTCCGGGCCTCGTCGATCAGGATCGAATCGACCTCATCCACGATCGCGAAGTTGTGTCCCCGCTGGGCGAGCTGAGACAGCTCGTACTTCATGTTGTCGCGCAGGTAGTCGAAGCCGTACTCGTTGTTGGTACCGTACGTGATGTCGCAGGCGTAGGCCGCCTTGCGCTGCTCGTCGTCGAGCCCGTGCACGATGGTCCCGACGGTGAGGCCGAGGAACCGGTAGAGCTGGCCCATCCACTCGGCATCGCGGGCGGCGAGGTAGTCGTTCACGGTGACGACGTGGACGCCCTTGCCCTCCAGGGCGTTCAGGTAGACCGGCAGGGTCGCCACCAGGGTCTTGCCCTCGCCGGTCTTCATCTCGGCGATGGCGCCCTCGTGCAGCACCATGCCGCCGATCAGCTGCACGTCGAAATGGCGCTGGCCGAAGACCCGCTTGGCCGCCTCGCGGACGGTGGCGAAGGCCGGGACCAGGATGTCGTCGAGGCTCTTGCCGGCGGCCAGCTCCGCCTTCAGCATGTCGGTCCGCGCCCGGAGCGCGTCGTCCGACAGGGCCTGGATCTCCGGTTCCAGCGCGTTGATCAGCGCCACCCGCGGGCGGTAGCCCTTGACGCGGCGGTCGTTGGAGGAGCCGAAAATCTTCTTGGCGATCGAGCCGAGCATCGTTGACCTGCAGACGCGCGAGCCCGCCGACGGGTGAGCGTGGCGGGCCGGCCTTGGCGGAGTTGGCCGGGCTTATAGAGGTAAACATCCGCCGACGCACCTGAAAGAGGCAGGCTCCGATAGGCTCGGCGCCGGAAGGCCGAAACGGCAGCGCTTGCCTTCTCGCGCGACGCGCGCCACCTGTGCCGCGGCCCGCCGCCCGGCCTCGACAGGGGCGGCAACGAGACGTCAGCCGAGGACCACGCCAGCATGCCGAACACCGCCCTCCTCCGGCGCGCGAGCGCGCTCGCCCTCATGCTCGCGATACCGGGATCCGCGCTGGCCCAGGCGCCCCAGGCGGCCCCGTCCTCGACATCGACGCCCGCGGCCAACACGGCGACTGCGCCGAGCCCCGACACCGTGGTGGCGAGCGTCAACGGCAAGCCGATCACCCAGGGCGACCTCGCCATCGCGTCCGACGACCCGGCCCTGTCGCTCCCGGGGGTGGACGAGGCGCAGAAGAAGTCCCTCCTGGTGGATTACATGGTCGACCTGCGGGTCGGCGCGCAGGCGGCCGAGGCCGCCAAGATCGGCGACACGCCGGAGTTCAAGCGCAAGCTCGCCTACTTCCGCGACAAGCTCCTGCTCGACGATTACCTGGAACAGGAGGCCAAGCGGGCGGTGACCCCTGAGGCCGAGCACGCGATCTACGATCAGACCGTCAAGCTGATGAAGCCCGAGGAGGAGGTGCACGCGCGCCACATCCTGGTGGACAACGAGGGCGATGCGAAGAAGATCGCGGCCCGGATCAAGGGCGGCGAGGATTTCGCCAAGGTCGCGGCCGAGGCCTCGAAGGATCCTGGCTCCAAGGCAGAGGGCGGCGATCTCGGCTGGTTCACCAAGGAGCGGATGGTCCCGGACTTCGCCAACGCCGCCTTCGCGATGAAGCCCGGCCAGGTCTCCGATCCTGTGAAGAGCCAGTTCGGCTGGCATGTCATCAAGGTCGAGGAGAAGCGGACCAAGCCGCAGCCGACCTTCGACGAGCTGAAGGAACAGATCGACCAGCACATCGTCCGCAAGGCGCAGCAGGACATGATCCTGAAGCTGCGCGCCGAGGCCAAGATCGACCGGACCGACGCTGCGCCGGCCGCCGCGCAGCCGGCGCCGGATACGAAGAAGCCGTGAGCCGGTCGGGACGAAAGGTGTTCCCCATCCTCTCGTCAGGGAACGGGATCGGATAACAAATCGTGGCCTTCCGGGGCGCCGCAGGCGAACCCGGAGGCCAGATCCACCGACAGCGCTAGGCCGGATCGGTCTGCGTCTCTGGATCCCGGGCTTCGCTTCGCGGCCCCGGGATGACCAGGAGGGTGGTCGAACGACTAGCGAACGCTCACGCCTTCAGACGGTCAGTCCTTCCGCGCCCGGATGCCTCAATACGGCCGGTCGGGATGCAGGTAGGCGGAGTGGGTGGGCGCCACCGGTACGGTCACCCCGAGCGCGGCGAGTTCGGCCGTGCGGCGGCCTTCGGCGATCCGGTCGAGCACCGCGATCAGCAGCCAGGGACACGCGATCCCGATGAAGAAGGCCATGTGATCCTCCAACGCCGGATCTGCGAGGCGTCCAGCTTTGGAGGATGATAGGCCGGTCCGGGCCGTCCGCAAGCGGTGCGCGGACGTTTTCGCGTCAGAGCCAGCCCTGAAGCTCGCGGCGCACGACGTGCTCGATGACCTTCATGCCCAGGTCGGAATCGTTCAGGCACGGGATGTAGGCGAAGCGCTCGCCGCCGTTGCCCTCGAAATAGTGGCGGTTCTCGCCGTCGAGCTCCTCCAGCGTCTCCAGGCAATCGGCCGTGAAGCCCGGGGCGACGATGGCCATGCGCTTCACGCCGGATTTCGCCAGCTCCGTCACGGTCTCGTCGGTGTAGGGTTTGAGCCATTCCTCGTTGCCGAAGCGCGACTGGAACGTCACCCGCATGCGCTCGGGCGACATCCCCAGGGCCTCCCGGATCAGGCGCCCGGTCTTGTGGCACTGGCAATGGTACGGGTCGCCCTTGAGCAGGTAGCTGCGCGGCACGCCGTGGAACGAGGTCAGGATCACCTCGGGCTCGAAATCGAGCTTTGCCAAGCCCTCGCGGATCGAATCGGCCATCGCGGCGATGTAGACCGGATCGTCGTGATAGGGCGGTGACACCCGTACGGTCGGCTGCCAGCGCATGTCCATCAGGGCGCGGAACGCCTGATCGCAGGCGGTGGCCGAGGTCGCGGCGGCATATTGCGGATAGAGCGGAACCAGCAGGATCCGGTCGCAGCCCTGGTCGAGCAGCGCCTGGAGCCGGTCGGCGACCTCCGGCTTGCCGTAGCGCATCGCCCAGTCGACCACGACGGAATCCCCCATCGCGGCCTGCAGGCGCTCGCTCTGGCCCCGGGTGGTGGTCTTGAGCGGGCCCTCGTTGCGGGTGTTGTTCCAGACGCTGGCGTAGTCGCGGCCCTTCGGCCCCGGTCGCTTGGTCAGGATGATCAGGTTGAGCAGCGGCCACCAGATCAGCCGCGGCACCTCGATCACCCGCCGGTCCGACAGGAACTCCTTGAGGTAGCGCCGCATCGGCCAGTAGCTGGTGCCCTCGGGGGTGCCGAGGTTCATCAGCAAGACGCCGACGCGGCCCCAGGCGACCTTCGGATGGTCGGCCGGCATGCCGCCCGCAGCGGGGACCATTGTGGAGAGGGGCCGGCCTTCCGCCAGCGCGGCGGGTTCGACGCGTTCGTTCATGGCAGCGTTCCGGCGCCGCGCGCCGAGTCCTTCTTCTGGCTTCAGATACCCGGCAGCCGGCGCACGCGCTTGGGCCGGAGGCTTCCCGGTGTCAGAGGCTTCCCGGTATGCGCTGCAATCCCATGTAGGGTGCCGCGCCGCCCAGCGAAGGCCGGCTGCGACATGCTGCACCGGACGTGCCATGCATGATCGACCGTTCCTCCCTAGCCACCGCCGTCCCGGCCCGCAACCGCGAGACCCGATGTCCGACACCCCCGTGGCCGCCGCACTGGCGGCTTTCCGCGCCTCCGGGTCGCCGTGGCTGGCGCTGCCGTTCTTCGTCGGCGACGCGGCCGACGCCGTCGCGGCCCGGGTCGATGCCCGGATCGCCGCGGGCGCGCGGGTTCTGCCGGCGCCGGCCGACATCTTCCGGGCGCTCGCCGAGACGCCGCTGCCGGCGGTCCGCGCCGTCATCCTCGGGCAGGATCCCTACCCGACGCCGGGCGACGCCAACGGCCTTGCCTTCTCGTATGTCGGATCCGGCCGCGTCCCGGCCTCGCTGCGGGTGATCCTGGCCGAGGCCGGCTCGGAACGGTCCGCCGGCGGCGACCTGACGGCCTGGGCCCGGCAGGGCGTGCTGCTCCTCAACAGCGCGCTCACCGTCGAGGCCGGCAAGGCCGGCGCGCATCTGCGCTATGGCTGGTCGGCGTTGACCGACGAGGCCGTCGCGGCGGTCTCGGCGCGTCCGGAACCGGCGGTTTTCCTGCTGTGGGGCGCTCAGGCCCGCGCCCGGGTGCCGCTGATCGATGCGGCGCGCCACGGCGTGTTCGAGAGCGGGCACCCCTCGCCGCTCAACCGCGCCCGGGATTTCCCGGGCTCGGACCCGTTCGGCCGCGCCAACGGCTGGCTGGGTGAGCGCGGGGTGGCGCCGATCGACTGGCGCCTCGGCTGACCGGTTATTGCGCCGGCTTTGCGGGCTCTGCCGGCTTTACGGGCTCCGCCGGAGCCGGCGCGTCGGCGGCTTGGCCGGCCGGCAGCAGGACGTTCTTGGTGATGGAGCCCTCGGGCCCGTACTCGCCGGCCACCGCGATGCAGGCCTGATCCCGGTTCTGGGCCATCTGGTTCGACATCAGCGTGAACATGGTCTGGACGCGGTTGCCGAACGGGCCGCGCGGCTGGACGTCGTCCACCCGCACGTTCTGCTTCGCCAGCAGGCCCTCGAAGGCCGCGTTGCCGATGCGGTAGCCGCAGACGTTCGAGGCGGCGAAGATGTAGGCGGCGAATTCGAGCGCGCGCGGCGACGGGGCGTTCCGGATCTGCGCCTGCGCCGGCAAGGCGGCGAGCGTCGCGGCGGCGAGCGTCAGGGAGAGGGCTGTGGCGTTGGGGGCGACCCGGCGCGTGGGGCGGTTCATGGGACGGTGTTCCTCGGTCCGGGGCGACCTCTTCCGGGCCGCCCGCGTGGAGCCGGACATAGGCCGGACCGGGCACATCGCCAATGCGACCGAATTCGCATGCAAATTGCGGTCGGCCGTTCATCAACGATTCGGCATAGGCGCAGTCGCAGGGGTCCGCGGACCGGAAAACAGCCCAGTGTTCCGATGATCTGCGTTCGTGAGACAGAGTGTTAACCGGCTCGCGTCACGCCAAGGTCCACCGTTTAACCAGATCCAGGCGGTTCGCAGCGTATGTTTGGCGTGAACTCCACTGTCGCAGACATCTCCGTCCCGACGCCGGTTCCCAATCCGGCCACCCGTGATCCGGGCCGGCGCCTCCGCTCCGGCGGCGCTTCCGGGGATCGGCATCCGCACCACGCGCAGACCGCCCCGGCGATCTGCCCCAACCGGGTCGCGCATTGGGCTTACGGCGAAGGCCTCCGGGCCGGCGCGACCGTAGCGCTCCTCGTCCGCGACCTCGGCCAGGCGGAGGCGATGCGGCTCGGCCTGGCCCGGCTCGGGATCCGGGTCGTCGCCATCGACGGCAGCCGGCGCGGCGAGGCCCTCGCCGACAGCCTGGCCCTCTCGGCCGCGACGCTGGTAATCGCCGATACGGTCCTGGCCGAGGCCTATGCCGGCGTGATGGGCCGCCTCGCCTCCTATCCGTCCGTGTGGTGGAACGGTCCCGGCGCCGACTTCGCCAGCCTGGATCTCGCCCTGGCCGAGCAGGATTGAGGAGCGATTGGCTTCGGCGCCGTGAGGCATCTGCTGCGGATCGGTGATACGCGCATCACAGATCCGATCGAAGCGTTCACGCATGACGGCGATCGAGGCCACGAAGCCCGGTGATTCGAGCAACGCCCTCCGGCGAGATCTCCTGAGCGTCCGCGACGACGTTGGCTCCGCGGCTCGCGAACATCGGCAGGCCGGGTTTCCCGTCTGCTCCGTCGAGGACGATACGCCCGAAGACTTGCTCGTGAAGGAATACCCGGACGGACGGCCGCAACGGGTCCGGTTCGATGTCGCAGGCGACCAAGTCATCCGCGATCTATGACACCGCAGCGCCGGGGTTTTGCCGGGCCGACTGCTGCTGGCAAATCAATCCCGGCCCGCCGTTATGCAGTTGGACCAATCGCGGCCGTAAATCCGGACGCCTTCGCGTTGCTGCCGGTGCGAGCCGCCTCGCCATCGAGCATGGCCGGGCTTTGCGAGACGGGCGGCAGACTTTCGGCCTCGCAACGACCTCGGCCGGTCGACGCCAGCGCGCTTCCCCGGCCGAGACCCGCGCACCGGGCTTCCAGATCAACCTCGTCTTCGTCGGGATCGCGCGCCTCCTCCAATCGCGGACCCGCGTGGCCGAGCGCGTGAAGCGCGGCGGCCATCCTGTTCGGCCGGCCGACCTCGAGCGGCGTTGGGCCCGCAACTCGGAACATCTGCTGGACGCTCGGCGGGTCGCCCACCGTGTCTCGGTCTTCGACACTTGAGCGCTCGCCGCCGAAGTGGAGGCCGGTTCGGCGTTAGCGAGCACGTCGAATCAAGGGCTTAGCGCTGTTTCCGATTGCAACGTGATCGGGAAAAGCTCGAGCGGCAAGCGAAGCAAACTGATCTTGAGCCGCGAAAATGATGATACGAAGCTGGCCAACCGCATCTCGCCGCTCTGGGCCATGACCGCCATCCCCGTCACCATGGGACACGTTGCCGGCGAGGAAACGCTCATAGACGATCGTGGCCATGCCGATCGCAACCGGATCCCAGGGGGCATCGGCCCCAGGCAACGATGACCCGCATCGGCCGCGGGAGCACATGTGCGCCCCTTCGCGCGACTCAGCTCAAGTGAGGATCCCGGAATGTCCGCAGCCCTGACCGCCCAAGCACCCGCAGACGCCCCCGTCCTGCTGCGCCACGATGCCGACGGCGTCGCCACCCTCACGCTGAACCGTCCCCAGGCGCGCAACGCCCTGTCGATGGCCCTGATGGGCGCCCTTCAAGCGCAACTCGACGCGATCCGGGAGGATGCCGGGGTGCGCGTGGTGATCCTGCGCGGCGCCGGCCCGGCCTTCTGCGCCGGCCACGACCTCAAGGAGATGCGCGCCGATCCTTCGCGAGCGGCGACCGAGGCGGTGTTCCGCACCTGCGCCCGCCTGATGCTGAGCCTCACGCGCCTGCCGCAGCCGGTGATCGCCCAGGTCCACGGCATCGCGACCGCAGCCGGCTGCCAGCTCGTCGCCACCTGCGACCTCGCGATCTGCGCCGAGGAGGCCCGGTTCGCCACGCCGGGCGTGCAGATCGGCTTGTTCTGCTCGACCCCGATGGTCGCCGTGTCGCGGGCGGTGTCGCGCAAGGCCGCCCTCGAGATGCTGCTGGTCGGCGAGCCGATCGACGCGCAGGAGGCGCACAGAATCGGCCTCGTCAACCGCGCCGTGCCGGCCGCGGATCTGGAAGACGCGGTGGCCGCCATGGCCCGGAAGATCGCCGGGAAGGCCCGGCGGGTTCTGGCGGTCGGCAAGGAGGCGTTCGGCCGCCAGATCGAGATGGGCCTGGAAGAGGCCTACGGCTACACCGCCGAGGTCATGACCCGGAACATGATGATGGCCGACGCCCAGGAAGGCATCGACGCGTTCCTGACCAAGCGGACGCCGCGCTGGGAGCCGTGAGCCCGGCGCGATACGACGCAGGCCCGGTGCCTCGCGACGCGTAGGCTCGAGCTCCGCCCTGCCCTAGGATCGGGGCACACCCTGTCCTGCCGGTCTCGGCACGTCCTCGCGGAACGGCTGATGAGCACCCTCGACCTGTTCGGACTGACGCTCGCCTTCGTCGGTGCGATGCCGCCGCCCCGGCCGCCGCGTCCGCGGCCCGACCGCGCGACCTGGGCCGCGGCCCTGCTGTTCGGCGGCGTCTGCCTGGGCACCGTCGGGCCGATGATCACGATCTGGAGCTTCCACCGGCCCTATGCCGAGGCCAAGGCGCGGTGCATCGCGGATGGTGGCCGGATCCTGTACGCGGCGCTGGACGGCAGCGGCCCCTATCGCTGTGCCCGCCCGCTCGGTGCCGCCGATGGCGGCGCGCAGCCATCCCTGCGGGCGTATTAAATCCGCTCGCCCACGTTTCCTTCGGTTATATCCGGCGGCGTCTGACACGAACCGGATGCCGAGACCTTGGAAGACGCGCTGTATCGATGGCTGCAGTCCACCGCCCTGTTGCGGGCGGATGTCGCGGCGCTCATCGGCATTGCCCTGGCGCTCGGCGTCACCCTGCACGCCCTGCTGCGCAAGCGCCGGGTCAGTGTCGCGGTCGGGTGGATCGGGCTGGCCTGGCTCTCGCCGATTTTCGGCACCGCCCTCTACCTGACCTTCGGCATCAACCGCGTCTCCCGGCGGGCCCGGAAGCTGCGCACCAAGCCCACCGACGCGACGCAGCTCCCCGACACCGATGATGCCGTGGTGCCAGAGACGCTCTGGCCCCTCGACCGGGCGATCCGGCGCATCACCGGCCTGCCGGCCTTCTCGGGCAACCACGTCGAGATGTTCCGCAACGGCGACGCCGGATACCCGGCCATGCTGGCGGAGATCCGCGCGGCGAAGGCCAGCATCGGGTTGTCGAGCTACATCTTCCGCGACGATCCCGTCGGCCGGGAATTCTGCACGGCGCTGGCGGAGGCGCAGGCCCGCGGCGTCAAGGTCCGGGTGATCATCGACGGGATCGGCGGCGGCTACTTCCGGGCACCGGTCTATCATCGCCTGACCAGCCTCGGGGTGCCGGCGGCCCTGTTCATGCACTCCGCCCTGCCCTGGCGGATGCCGTTCCTCAACCTGCGCTCGCACAAGAAGCTGCTGATCATCGACGGGCGCGTCGCCTTCACGGGTGGGCTGAACATCTCACAGCCCAACCGCGTGGCGCTCAAGCCGGAGCACCCGATCCGCGACACGCATTACCGGCTCCGGGGGCCGGTGGTTGAGCAGCTGGCCGTGGCGTTCGCGGCCGACTGGGCCTTCGTGGACGGCGAGATCCTCGATTCCGAGCCGTGGGTCGCCGACCTCGCGCCGGTCGGGACCAGCGTCGCCCGGGTCGTTACCTCGGGGCCGGATGCCGACGTCGAGAAGATCGAGCAGGTGATCCTCCAGGCGCTGTCCTGCGCCCGCCGGACCGTCCGGTTCGTCACCCCGTACTTCCTGCCCGACGAGCTGGTGACCGGCGCCCTCGCCCAGGCGGCGACCCGGGGCATCACCGTGGACCTGATCATCCCGCGGGTGAGCGACCATCCGTTCATCGACTGGGCGACCCGGGCGCATCTCGATCCGCTGCTCCGGGCCGGCGTGCGGGTCTGGCTCGACGAGCCGCCGTTCGATCACTCCAAGGTGATGGTCGTTGACGACGTCTGGTGCTTCATCGGAAGCGCCAACTGGGACATGCGCAGCTTTCGTCTCAATTTCGAGCTGAACGTCGAGATCATCGATGCCGACCTCGCGGCCCGGCTCGATACTTTCATGCGCGGCAAGATGGAGACGCGGCTCAGCCGTGAGGTTCTCGCCGCCCGCGCCCTGCCGATCCGTCTGCGCGACGCAGGCGTGCGACTGCTGCTGCCATACCTTTGAGGCGCGCGGGGGCGTGCGCCTCCGGCGCCGGCCCGAGATGGACCACGATCGGCTTATGGTCCGAGGGCCCGCGCGGCAGCACCGCGTGCTCGTGGCAGATCAGGCCGCGGGCCAGGCAGCGGTCGAGCCGCAGTGGCAGCACGTCGACCATCGCGTGGGTCGGTCTCCGCGGGCCGACGTCGCGAAAGCCCGGGATCAGCGCCGGGCCGACGATGTTGTAGTCGCCGAGCACCGCGGCCCGCGGCGGCAATTCGCCGACGATCCGGCGCAGCTGGCGGCGGTTGAGCATCTGCCCGTGCGACAGGTGGACGTTGGCCACACCGAACTCGCCGAGATCGAGCACCTGGCAGACCCGGTGCACCAGGGCGCCGGCCGGGAGCTCGATCACCCGGGGCGGCGTCGCGAACGGCTTCGGGCTCCACATGGCGAGCCCGTGGATCCGCCCCGGCAGCGGCGCCCAGGCGTAGTGACCGCCGATCCGGTCGCGCAGGAAGCCGATCGCCCGGGTCGCCTCCTGCATCAGCAGCAAGTCCGGCTTCTCCTGGGCGACCAGGGCGGCCACGTCGTCCACCGCGGCGCCGGTGCGCCGGAGCAGGTTCCAGCTCACGATCTTGAAGGGCCGGCGGCTGCGCTCGGCCGGCCGGATCGGGAGGGCCGGGGCGAGGCCGGAGCGGTCCGGATGGGCGAAGCTGTTCATCGGGCCGGACTCGTACCTCACCGGCGGGCTCCGTCGCCACCGCCGCGCTTCAACGCGCCGGGGGCTTAGGCGTTCGCTCCGGTGCGAGGCCAATCGGCTTTTGCCACGGGCGGCTGCGCGGTTTCCCCACCGTCGGCACGCATGGCGTCCTGCCGGTCGGCAGCGTGGATCGGCCGAGTGATGGCCGACGCTTCCATTGTGCGCCATTGACTCGCGCAATCGTGAGGTGCGTCTTCCTGAGGCGTACGGCCAGCCGGCGTACCGGTATGGGTGGCGTCGGCACCTTGATTTTCGAGGCGGGCGGCTGATGTCGCTTGCGGTGCAGCATCGTTCCTGCGCGGCCGTTCGCGAGAGCGGCACGCCGATCGCTGCTGTCGGCGACAGGCTGGCGGACCGAGCGGTCCAGTGACGCCGGTCCTGCGCCAAGGGGGGACATTCATGACCACGACGACGATCGACAAGACCAATACCCAGTCGTACCCGATGGCGGGTCAATGCCCGTTCGGAGGCGACCGCGTCGGCGGGGCCTTCGGCAGCCGTCCCGCCCTGGAGAACTGGTATCCGCACCGGCTCAGGGTCGAGCTCCTGCACCAGAACGGGCTGGCGGCCGATCCGCTGGGGCCGGATTTCGACTACGCCGGCGCCTTCCGGACGATCGACCTGGACGCGCTGAAGAACGACATCAAGCAGTTCCTGACGTCGTCGGTGGCCTGGTGGCCGTCCGATTACGGCAATTACGGCCCGCAGATGATCCGCATGGCCTGGCACTCGGCCGGAACCTACCGCATCGCGGACGGGCGGGGCGGAGCCGGCACCGGGATGCAGCGCTTCGCGCCGATCTCGAGTTGGTGGGACAACGGCAATACCGACAAGTCGCGCCGCCTCCTGCAGCCGCTCAAGCACAAGTACGGCAACGCCCTGTCCTGGGCCGACTTGATGGTGCTCACCGGCAATTGCGCCCTGGAGATCATGGGCCTGCCGACCTACGGCTTTGCCGGCGGACGTCTCGACGCCTGGGAGGCGGACGACGCCACCTACTGGGGTCCCGAGGTGGTCGAGATGGGCTCGGTGTCGAGCTTCGACGAGATGGTCAACCGCGATCAGCGCTGGCGCGGCAAGAACGGCGACGCCGACTACGACCTGGAGAACCCACTCGCCGCCTCGCACCAGGCGCTGATCTACGTCAACCCCGAGGGGCCCTACGCGAACGGGGATCCGCAGGGCTCGGCCAACGATATCCGGGTGACGTTCACCCGCATGGCCATGAACGACGAGGAGACCGTGGCGCTGATCGCCGGCGGCCATGCCTTCGGCAAGAGCCACGGCATGACCCCCGCCAAGGAGATCGGGCCGCCGCCGGAGATGGCGCCGATGGAGGCGATGGGGCTCGGCTGGCACAACCCGAACGGCACGGGGGCCGGCAAGGACACGATGACCAACGGCATCGAGGGCAGCTGGACCCCCGACCCGACCCAGTGGGACAACGCCTACCTGGAGAACCTCTTCAAGTTCGACTGGGAGCAGACCAAGAGCCCGGCCGGCGCCCTGCAATGGACCCCGAAGGACCCGAATGCACCCAAAACCCCCGACGCCCATGTCGCGGGGCAGATGCACCCGCTCATGATGATGACCTCCGACATCGCCCTCAAGGTCGATCCGGAGTACCGCAAGGTCTGCGAGAAGTTCCTCAACGACTTCGACGCCTTCACGCAGGCCTTCTCGAAGGCGTGGTACAAGCTCACCCACCGCGACATGGGCCCCAAGCACCGCTACCTCGGCCCGGAGGTGACGATCGAGGACGGCCTGTTGTGGCAGGATCCGATTCCCGATGCCGCCTACGCCCCGGTGGGGGAAGCCGAGATCGCCGCCCTGAAGCAAGCGATCCTGGCCACGGGCGTCTCGGTCTCTGACTTGGCCTTCACCGCCTTCTCGGCGGCCTCGACCTACCGCGACAGCGACAAGCGCGGCGGCGCCAACGGCGGCCGTCTCGCCCTCGCCCCGCAGAAGGACTGGGCCGTCAATCGCCGGGCCGCACCCGTGGTCGAGGCGCTGCGCGGTGTCATGGCCACGTTCAACGGCGGGCGCGGAGACGGCAAGCAGGTTTCGCTGGCCGACCTCATCGTGCTCGCCGGCTGTACCGCCGTCGAGAAGGCTGCCCGGGATGCGGGCGTCGAGACGCGCGTGCCGTTTACGCCCGGCCGGGTCGACACCACGCAGGACCTCACCGACATCGAGATGTTCGAGTGGCTGAGGCCCCTCGTCGACGGCTTCCGCAACTACGTCGACGGCGGGTTCAGGGACATGGCACCGCGCCTGTCGCCGGAGGAGATGTTCCTCGACAAGGCCAACCTGCTGACGCTGACCGCCCCGGAATGGGTGGTGCTGACGGGCGGCCTACGGGCCCTCAACGCCAACCACGACGGATCGAACCAGGGCATCTTCACCGATCGGGTGGGCGTGCTGACGACGGACTTCTTCCGGACCCTGACCGACACGAACCTTGTCTGGGAGAAGGTCGATTCGGACGGGACGTCCTTCGTCCTCAAGGACCGTGAGACCGGGCAGGCCCGGTTCGAGGCGACGCGCAACGACCTCGTCTTCGGGGCGAACGCGCAACTGCGCAACATCGCCGACGCCTATGCCGGCCGCGACGGTCAGCAGCGGTTCGTGGCGGACTTCGTGCGGGTCTGGGACAAGGTGATGATGCTCGATCGCTACGACGTGAAGGGCCACCGCCGTTACGGGCCCATGGCGGCCTGAACGACGCGGCGCAACACTCCGTGCCCCCGTCGCACCGCCGGGTGTGACGGGGGCATCGCCAAACGGGTGACGGCAAAGCCGGTGTCACGGCACCGTTACGTCGTCGGTGCGATCGGACGGACGTGACACGCCCGGATCATGGTCTCAGGCGAGGATCGGAACAGTCAGCGGGGCGGATCCGGGGACGCCGCCGCCGTTTCTGGATCGGCGGACGAAAGGACGGGTCTTCGCGCCGGCCTCGAAGGGACGCCCTGCTTGCGACACTTTCGCGCTCCGCGGACTGCACACACGCATTTGAGTTGCCCCACCGAGGGCCGAATGATCAACCTCCGCCGTTGCACGGGTCGGATAGTGATGGATCGGGCCGCGTGAGTGCAGACGACACGACGGCTGAGCCGGGTCTGCCGCACTTCTTCCTGACGACCTCGGGCTTGCCGCCCGGGGAGGCCTTCGAGCGATGGCGCACCCTCCTGGCGCCGATGTACGCGGTCAGTCCGACGACGCCCTCGGCCCCGTTGCCGTTCGGCAGCAACATCGCGTACCCGATCGATGACCTCGTCGCGCATCGCACGCTGCTCTCGACCCAGCGGCTCCAGCGGGACCGCCGACGCGTCGAGGCCGGTCCCGACCACTACATCGTCCAGCTCTACCGATCCGGCCGTTTCCAGGGCACTGTCGGTGGCAAGCCGGTCTCGGCCTCGCCCGGCACCGTGACCCTCATCGGCCGCCGTCATCTGCTCGACGGGATGCTCGACCGAGCCGATGCGATCGGCATCGCCGTACCCTGCAACCGCCTCCACGGGCTGCCGCTCGAGGAGCACGGCCTGCTCTTCGATGCGACCCGCAACCGGTTGCTGGCCGCGCGCATCTCGGACATCTACCGCCGATTGCCGACCACGCGCGCCGACGAGGCCCCGGCTCTCGCCCATGAGTTCGTGGCCTTCCTGCACCGCCTTCTCGATCGCTCGCAGGCCGCGGACGTGCTGGAAGGTCGCGAGCTCAATGGCGCCCTGCTCGCGCTCGCCAGGGTCATCGTGCAGGAAAACCTGTCGCGGCCGACGCTGTCGCCCGAGTTCATCGCCGAGCAGATGCAGGTCTCGCGGTCCACGCTCTACCGGCTGTTCGAGCCGGAGGGCGGCGTGATGCATTTCGTGCAGGGCGAGCGCCTGCGGGCGGTGCGCGACGCCCTCGCCGATCCGATGGAGCGGCGCACCATCAGCCGGTTGGCCGAGGTGTTCGCGTTCAACACCATCTCGCAGCTCAGCCGCAGCTTCCGCAACCGCTACGGCGCCCCACCGCAGGCTTGGCGTGGCGAGCGCCGGGTGGCCCAACGGATCGGCGGCCAGGGGACGGAGCAACACGTCTGGAAGTGGCTGCGCGAAACGTGATGCCCGCACGGCGGCGTGCCGGATAGACCGACGCCGTGAGACGGCGCCCACTTGGCGCTCCCAATGATTCGGGCCGACCGGTCGGCGCCGGCGGAAGCCCCGGCCGATGTCCGGCACAGGCATTCCTTGCCCGGAAGCACCCGGTCAGGAATGTACCCCGCTGGGAGATCACGTTTGCCGGGCCGATCGTGCCCAGCCTCTCAGGACGGTCACCGGCTTTTCGTGCCTGTGCAGCAATCGGAGCGCCACGCTTGAGGCCGCACGCCCCGGCGGCCTAAGACCCCCGCTCACCGATTGCGCCCCGGAGACCGATGTCGGGCTTCAGCTTCATCCACGCGGCGGACCTGCATCTCGGCAGCCCGCTCTCAGGCCTCGCGACCCGGGACGCGGAGCTCGCCCGGCGTCTCGCCACGGCCGGGCGGCAGGCGTTCGAGGATCTGGTGACGCAGGCGATCGAGCGGCGGGTCGCCTTCGTGGTGGTTGCCGGGGATATCTACGATGGCGACTGGGCCGACAACACGATCGGGCTGTTCTTCGCCCGGCAGGTGGCGCGCCTCGACCGGGCCGGCATCCCGACCCTCCTGGTCCGCGGCAACCACGACGCCGAGAGCGTGATCACCCGCTCGATCACCCTGCCGCCCTCGGTGCACGTGTTCCCGGCGGCCCGAGCCGAGACCCTGCGTCTCGAGGCCGTGCGGGTCGCCGTGCATGGCCGCAGCTTCCAGGCCCGGGCCGTGGAGGAGAACCTGTCGCTCACCTACCCGGCCGCCCTGCCCGGCTGGTTCAACCTCGGGATCCTCCACACTTCCTGCACCGGCCACGCCGCCCACGAGACCTACGCGCCCTGCTCGATCGCCGACCTGGCCGGGCGGGGCTACGAGTACTGGGCGCTGGGCCACATCCACGAGTTCGCCGAGCTGTCCCGGGATCCCTGGATCGTGTTCCCCGGCAATATCCAGGGCCGCAGCGTGCGCGAATGCGGCGCGAAGGGCGCGGTCCTGGTCGAGGTCGCGGACGGGCGGGTCACCGGCCTCAGCCGCCTCCCCCTCGACCGGGCGCGCTTCGAGCAGGTCACCGTCGACCTGGGCGCGGCCGCCGACACGAGCGCGGCGCTGGACCTTGTCGAGGCCGCCCTGCGGCCCCTGGCGGAGGTGGCGGCGCGGCGCCTCGTGCTGGTGCGGGTCCACCTCACCGGCACGACGCCGGCCCACGACGCGCTGTCGGCCGACCGCGAGGGCGTCACCGCCGAGATCCAGGCCGCCGCCCACCGGCTGCACGAGGACATCTGGCTGGAGCGCCTGAAGATCGAGACCCGCCGGCCCCGCGCTCCCGTGGACGCCTCCGGGGCGGCGATCGACCCGGCGGCTTTGCTGGCCGACCTCGACCGCGACCCGGATTTCCGCACCCGCGCCAAGGCCGCCCTCGCCGAGATCGGCGCGCGGATGCCCGCCACCGCGGCGGCCGAAGCCGACCTGGAGGCCGAGTTCGACGCGCTCTGCGCCGAGGCGGAGGCGCTGATCCTGGGCCGCCTCGGCGGCCGGCACTGCTGAGGCGCGTTCCATGCGGCTGATCCGCCTCGCCCTGGAGCGCTACGGCGCCTTCACCGACCGGACCGTGAGCTTCCGGCCCGACGCCCGCCTGCACGTGGTGCTGGGCGCCAACGAGGCCGGCAAGAGCACGGCACTCGCGGCGGTGACCGACCTCCTGTTCGGCTTCGAGAAGACCACCCGGTACGCCTTCCTGCACGACATGCCGCTGCTGCGCCTCGGCGCCGAGGTCGAGGCCGCGGACGGGCGCCGCCTGGCGTTTCGCCGCCGCAAGGGCAACACCCGGACCTTGATCGACGCCGACGAGGCGCCGCTGGCGGACGACGCCCTGGCGCCATTCCTCGGCGGCATCTCCCGCACGGTGTTCTGCCGCGCGTTCGGGTTGGATGCCGGAAGCCTCCGGGCGGGCGGGCGCGAGATGGTGGATGTCGAGGGCGAGGTCGGCGCCAGCCTGTTCGCGGCGGGCTCGGGCCTGCGCGGCCTCACCGAGCTGCAATCCGCCCTGGACGCCGAGGCCGAAGGCATCTTCGCGCCCCGGCAGGCCAAGCACCGGACCTTCTACCAGGCACTGGAGCGTCACGAGACCGCCCGCAAGGCGATCCGCGAGAAGGGCCTACGGGCCGGGGACTGGCGCGCGCTCAACGACGAGATCGCCGCCGCCGCCGAGAAGCTCGATGGGCTCCGGGCCGAGACGCAGCGCATCGCGACCGAGCGCGCCCGGCTGGAGCGGCTGAAGCGCGCCCGGCCGATCGTCGCCGAGATCGATGTGCTGGATCACCGGATCGCCGCCGATTCCGGCCTCGCCGAGGCGGATGCCGCCTGGATCGAGCGCCTGGGCGCCGCCCTCGAAAGCTGCCGCAAAGCCGAGGCCGAGGCGGCCCGGACCGACGCCGCCCTCACCCGGGCACGCGGCGAGGCCGAGTCCGTGCCCGTAGAGGCGGCGCTGATCCTGCACACCGAAGAAATCCTGGCGGCGTTCAGCGGAACCAAGGAGTTCGAGAAGGGTGGCACAGACCTGCCCCGGATCGAGGGCGACGCCCACAAGGTGGGACTCGACTTGGAGCGCCTGCGCGCCCGGATCGGCGTCCCGGACCTCGCTTCCCTGGAGGCCGGCCAGCCCACCGACGCCGCCCGCGCCCGGGTCGAGCGCCTGATCCGCGACGGCCGGGCCCTGGCCGCCGCCGAGGAGCAGATCGCCCGCGACGGCGCCGCCGCCCAGGCCGAGCGCGACCGGCTGGCCCGGGAGGTCGAGGCGGCCGGCGCCACCCACGATCCGACGCCGCTGCGCGAGGACCTGAAGCCACTCGCGAAGCTGCACGAGCGCATCGCCGCCCACGAGGCCCTGGAGACCGCGATCCGGCGGGAAGCGGCGCTCTTGCGCAACCAGGCCGGCCGGTTGTCGCCGCCGGTGGCCGACACCGCCGTTCTGGCCCGCCTGCCCCTGCCCGCCGCCGACACGGTGGCACGCTATCGCACCCTGCTCGACGGCAAGCGGCGCGAGCACGAGCGTGCTGCAGACCGCCGTGACGCGGCGCACAGCCAAGCTGCCTCCACCCGTGACCGCCTGCGCGAGCGCGAGGCCGGCCGGCCGATCGCCACCCAAGAGCGGCTCGACGCCGCCCGTACGGCCCGCGATGCCGCCTTCGCGCTCCTGCGCGACGCCCTCGCGGCCGGGCGCACCGCCGGGCCCGGTGCGATCGCGGTCTACGAGCGCGCCCTGTTCGAGGCAGACCGCCTGGCCGACGCGCGCGCCGCCGACGCCGCCCGGGTCGCGGCCCACGCCGCCGACCTTGACCGGCTGGCCGCCGAGGACGCGGCCTGCGCGGCGGCGGATCGGGTGCTCGCCGGGATCGTCCAGGACGTCGCCGAGGGCGAGGCCGCCTGGCGCGAAGCGTGGCGGCCTGCCGGCCTCGTTCCCGGCCCGCCGGCCGAGATGGCGGCCTGGCTCACCGAGACCGAAAACCTGATCGAGGCCGAGCAGCGCCTGGCCGAGCAGCGGATCGAGCGGGACCGGCTCTCGGCCCGGATCGAGGCCGCCCGGGCGCCGCTCGCCGGCCTGTTCGCCCGCGCCGGCCTCGATCCCGCCCCCGATCTCGAGGTCGGGCAGGCGCTCGAGCGGGTGGAGACGCGGGTCGCCACCCTGGCGAGCCGGTGGGAGGCCAATCTTCAGACCGCCGGCCTCCTCCGCGCGGCTGCGGCGACCGCCCAGAGGCTCGATGCGGCCCTGGCCGAGACCGAGGCCCGCCGGGCCGCCTGGCAGGCCGAGTGGGCGGAGGCTCTGCGCCCCCTCGGTCTCGCCGCGGGCGCCCGTCCCGACGAGGCCGAGAGCGCCCTGGAGGCGTGGCGCGCCGTTCCGGATCGCCTCACGGCCCGCGCCGACCTGCAGCGCCGGGCGACGGGCCTGCGGCGCGACCGGGAGGCGTTCCGGGTCACGGCCGCGTCCCTGGTCGACGCCTTGGCCCCCGACCTCGCCGGCACGTCGCCGACCGCAGCCGTCCGCACGCTGCATGACCGCCTGGTCGCCACCCAGGCCCGGGCGGCCCGCCGTGCCGAGCTGGACCGGCGCCTGGCGGATTCGGAGGAGGCGGCACAGGCCGCAGCCGGGCTGCACGCCGCCGCCCGGGCCGAGCTGACCCGGCAGATTGCGCAGACCATGCCGGACCTCGCCGCCGCGCCCATCGCGGGGATCGAGGTGGTGTTCGGGCGGCTGAACACCCGGGAGTCGCTCCGGGCCGAGCGCCTGCGCCTGCGTGGCAGCCTCGCGGGCGCCGCCGACGGTTTGCCGGAAGCCGAGATCCGCGCCGGCCTCGACGCCTTGCCCCCGGAGGCGGTCGAGGCGGAACTCGCCCGCCTCGCCATGGAGGCCGAGGAGCAGGCGGAGCGCGGCCAGGTCATCTACGCCGACCGCGACCGCGCCGAGCGGCGCCGGGCGGAGCTGGAGGGCGGCAGCGGCGCCGAGCTGGCCGCCGCCGAGCGCAAGGCCGCCGAGGCGGATCTGCAGGCGGCGTCCCGCTCCTGGGCGGTGCTGCGGCTCGCCGGCCTGATGCTCGGCCAAGCGGTGGCCCGGCACCGGGCCGGCCAGCAGGACCCCCTGGTGGCGCGGGCCGGAGCCCTGTTCCGCGCCCTCACCGGCGGCGGCTTCGCGGGGCTGGCCCAGACCTACGACGAGGCCGACACCCCGAAGCTCGCCGGACAGCGCGCGGGGGGCGGGCTGGTCGGGATCGAGGGCATGAGCGAGGGTACCCGCGACCAGCTCTACCTCGCCCTGCGCCTCGCCTACCTGGAGGATTACGCCGGGCGCGCCGAGCCGGCCCCCTTCATCGGCGACGATCTGTTCTCGACGTTCGACGAAGCGCGAACTGGATACGGCCTCGACGCGCTGGCCGAGATCGGTGCCAGCGTCCAGCCGATCCTGTTCACCCACCACCGCCACGTCGCCGAGATCGCCCGGGACCGGCTGGGGGACGCGGTGGACGTTTTGGAGCTGTAGGGGGCGGTTTTGACCGAAGAGCGCGGCCGTCCGGCAACTCCGTTGGCTACGACCGCCCCAACGGCGGGGAGTAACCCTCTCCGTCATGCCGGGGCGCCGTAGGCGATCCCGGAATCCAGTGCCGCCGACCGCGCAAGTCCTTCAATGGTCGGCGGTTATGGTTCCCGGGCTCTTCTGCGTGGCCCCGGGATGGCGAGGCGGGGGATCGTACGGTTTTTGAACCCTCACTTGCTGCAGCAGGAGCGTTTCGTCCGTTGAATGCCCCGCTCCGCTGATGGCAGGCGCGCGGTCCTCGCGGAGAAGGTACTCGTTGGGTTCCCCCTTGCCGCAGTGGAGAGCTCAGCCCCCCAGATACCGCGCCTCCAGATGCGCCCGGAACGCTGCCGTCCCGAGCGGCGTCCCCGTCGCCCGCACCAGCAAATCATCCGTCCCGAGGAGGCTGCCCACTTCGTGCACGTTGGCCCGCAGCCAGGTCCGCAGCGGCGCGAAGTCGCCCTCGGCCAGGCAGCCCGGCAGGGCGGGCTCCGCGGTGCGGGCCGCCCGGAACAGCTGGGCCGCCGCGAGCGCGCCGAGCGTGTAGGTCGGGAAGTAGCCGAACGCCCCGCTCGGCCAGTGGATGTCCTGCAAGCAGCCGAGGCGGTCGTCCGGAACCGTGAGGCCGAGGAGGTCGCGCAGGCCGTCGTTGAAGGCGCCGGGCAGGTCGGCCACCGCGAGGTCGCCCGCGATCATCGCGGTCTCCAGCCGGTAGCGCAGCAGGATATGGGCCGGGTAGGTCGCCTCGTCGGCATCGACCCGGATGAAGCCCGGCCGGACCCGGGTGTTCAGCGCGTGCAGGTTCTCCGGCGACCATTCCGGCCCGGAGCGGCCGAACGCCTCCCGCAGCAGCGGCGCCAGATAGGTGAAGAAGTCGCGGCTGCGGCAGGCCTGCATCTCGACGATGAGCGACTGGCTCTCGTGAAGGCTCATGCCCCGGGCCGCCCCCACCGGCTGGTGCCGCCACGCGGCGGGACGGCCCTGCTCGTAGAGGGCGTGGCCGGTCTCGTGCAGCACGCCCATCAGGGCGCGGCCGAAATCGGCCTCGTCGTAGCGCGTGGTGATGCGCACGTCGTCGGTGGCTCCCCCGCAGAACGGATGCAGGCTGATGTCGAGCCGGCCGCGGCTGAAATCGAAGCCGAGCGCGCTCATCAGCTTGAGGCCGAGGGCGCGCTGCGTGCCGACGTCGAACGGGCCTTCCAGTGGCAGCGGCGCCGGGCGGGAATCCTGAATCTCCCGGGCGCGGGCGATCAGGTCCGGCAGCCAGCTCGTGAGATCGGCAAACAGCGGGTCGATCACCGATCGGCGCATCCCGGGATCGTAGCTGTCGAGCAGCGCGTCGTAGGGATCGAGCCCCAGCGCCGCACCCTTGGCCTGCCCGATCTCGCGCTGGAGCCGCAGAACTTCTTCCAGATAGGGCGCCAGCCGGGCGAAGTCGGCGTCGCGCCGCGCCTCCCGCCAGACCATCTCCGACCGGGACACCGCCCGCGAGCTGGCCTCGACCAGATCCCGGGGCACGGCGGCGCCGTGGGCCTGGGTCCGCCGCATCTCCCGCAGGTTGGCGGCCGGCCACGGATCGAGGGCCCCCGCCGCCTCGGCCGCGTCGATCTCGCCACGCGTTTCGGGCGCCGTGAGGATCTCGTGTGCCAGCCCGCGCAGGATCGCCAACTGGTCGCCCCGCGCCTCGGCCGCCCCGTCGGGCATCAGCGTTTGCGCATCCCAACCAAGGATCCCGGCCGCCCCTTCCAGGGCCGCCAGGCGGGAGAAGCGCTGTTCGAGGATCTGGTAGGCGGTCATGAGATCATCCGTCCCGGTCGGTTCCCGATCGTCGCGCCTGCATGCTTACGTAGGGCGTCGATCTATAGGATATAATTCCTTGATCCTGTCAAGCGTAAGCGTCACTCACCCCGCCTGCAGCATCTCCAGCTCCAGCCACCGGTCCTCCGCCTGCGACAGCTCAGTCTCGGCCTGGGCGAGCATGGCGGTGGCCTTGTCGAACCGGGCCGGGTCGCGGGCGTAGAGGTTGGCATCGTCCAGGACCGCCTTGAGCTGCCCGATCGCCGCTTCCAGCTTCGCGATGCGGGCCGGGAGCGTCTTCAGCTCGTGCTGATCCTTGAAGCCGAGCTTCGGCTTGCCGGAGGCCTGCGGGGCCGGGGCGGCGGACTGGCGCTCGCGCGGCCCCTTCTTGGCCGTGACCGTGCGCGCCTCGACCCCCTGCCCGCGCTGGACCAGCATGTCGCTGTAGCCGCCGGCATATTCCATCCAGCGGCCCGCCCCCTCCGAGACCAGCACGCTGCTGGCGACCCGGTCGAGGAAGTCGCGGTCGTGGCTGACCAGGATCAACGTGCCCTGGTAGTCGCCGAGCATCTCCTGGAGCAGGTCCAGGGTCTCGAGATCGAGGTCGTTGGTCGGCTCGTCCAGCACCAGCAGGTTGGCCGGTTGCGCCAGCGCGCGGGCGATCAACAGGCGGTTGCGCTCGCCGCCGGACAGCACCGAGACCGGGGTCCGGGCCTGCTCGGGGGTGAACAGGAAGTCCTTGAGGTAGCCGATGACGTGGCGGCTCTGGCCGTTCACCGTGACGCTGTCGCCCCGGCCGCCGGTGAGCACCTCGGTGACGGTCATCCCGGGCTCCAACGTGGCCCGCGCCTGATCGAGCACCACCGGCATCAGGTTGGTGCCGAGCACGATCTGCCCCGAATCGGGGGCGAGGCGGCCCATCAGCAGGTTGATCAGCGTCGACTTGCCGGCGCCGTTGGCCCCGACGATGCCGAGCCGGTCGCCGCGCATCACCCGCAGCGACAGCCCGTCCACGATGGTCCGCTCGCCGTAGGCCTTGGCGATATCCCGGGCCTCGACCACGAGGCTGCCGGACGATTCGGCCTCCGAGGCCTGCATGCTGACGCTGCCCACCGGGCGGCGGACCTCGCGGCGGTTCTGGCGCAGCTCGTGCAAGTTGCCGAGGCGGCGGACGTTTCGCTTGCGCCGCGCGGTGACGCCGTAGCGCAGCCAATGCTCCTCCGCGACGATCTTGCGGTCGAGCTTGTGCTGGTCGCGCTCCTCCTCTTCGAAGAAGGCGTCGCGCCAGGCCTCGAAATTCGAGAATCCCTGCTCGATCCGGCGCGTTTCCCCGCGGTCCAGCCAGATCGTGGCCCGGGACAGCGCGGAGAGAAACCGCCGGTCGTGGCTGATCAGGACCATGGCGGCGCGGGTGCCGCGCAGCTCCGCTTCGAGCCACTCGATCGCCGGAAGGTCGAGATGGTTGGTCGGCTCGTCGAGGAGCAGCACGTCGGGCTCCGGCGCCAGCGCCTGGGCCAGCGCCGTGCGCCGGCCCTCTCCGCCCGAGAGCTTGGCCGGATCCTCCGCCCCGGTCATCCCGAGGCTTTCCAGCAAGTACTTGGCGCGATAGGTCGATTCGCCCGGCGGCAACCCGGCCTCGACGAAATCGAGGGTGGTCGAGAAGCCCGAGAAATCCGGCTCCTGGGCCAGGTAGCGGATCGTGGTCCCGGGCTGCAGGAACAACCGCCCCTTGTCCGGCTCGACCAAGCCGGCGGCGATCTTCATCAGCGTCGACTTGCCGGAGCCGTTCCGCCCGACCAGGCAGGTCCGCTCGCCGGGGGAGATGGTCAGGTCGGCGCGGTTGATCAGCGGGGTGCCGCCGAAAGTGAGCGCGATATCCTGGAGGGTCAGAAGCGGGGGAGCGGCCATGCCGGGCTTATGGCAGCGCCGGGCTTCCGGTTCAAACGGTGCCGCCCCGCGGGGCGGGGCGGCACACGCGCTCAGGCGATCGGGTTGGCCGGCCCGGTGGGCGGGCTGATCTCCGGCGGGCCGGGATCGTTCACCGGGATCTCCGGCGGCTGGATGCCGGGCGCCTCGGCCGGGGTGTTCCCGGGGATCTCGGGACCGGGCGGCTGCGTCGGGGCCTGCGGCGGCTCGTAGGGAGCGTCCGGCACCGGCGTGGGCTGCGGCGGAACCTCGGGCACTTGGCCGGGATCGGCGAGGGTGAAGTCTGGCACGGCTGTCCTCCAGATGGCCCGCGGTGCTGGGCTGCACCGTTCGGGCGGCAACGAGGGCCTGCCGCTCCGGTTCCGGCGTGCTACTTCTTGGTGAGGAGGAGATTGCCCTCCTTGCTCGCCACCTTCTGAATCTTCTCGGCGAACAACGCGAGCAGGAACGGCAGCTTCACCTCGAGGCGCACGCTCTCGGGGCCGACATCGATGGTGCCGCCGATCTTCTGGGTCATCGCCGAGACCCCGAAATCGAGGCGATCGCCCGTCCAGGCGAGCTGGTCGACGCTGACGCCGCTCTTGGCCAGGAAGGCCCGCGCCTGGTCGGTGCCGTGCTCGAGGCGCCGCTTGGCCTCGTCGCGGCCGAGGTCGTGCGGGATGTCGACGATCAGGGGTTTGGGCATGGGGCGGCTGGGTCCGGACTGCTTTCGCAGCACATGGGGCCTCCCGATGCCGCAGACAACGTCGGGAGGCCGCAGGGCTTCAGGACAGGCTCGCCCTGCAAGCCGTCAACGCCGGGTCTTCAGTTCAGGACCTGAAGCGAGACGTAGCTCGTGCCGCCCATACCGAGGGCACGCGCCGAGCCCCGCGAGAGATCGATGATCCGGCCATGCACGAACGGGCCGCGATCGTTGATGCGCACCACCACCGAGCGGCCGGTCCTGCGGTTCTCGACGCGGACCCGGGTTCCGAACGGCAGGCTGCGATGGGCAGCGGTCAGTCCGTTGGGGTTGAAACGCTCACCGTTCGCGGTGCGATGGCCGCTCCCGTACCAGGAGGCCCCGCCGCTCTGGGCGGCAGCCGGGAGGGTCGTTCCGACGATGGCAGACAGCATTCCAACGGTGGCCACGAACTTACCGAAACCAGATGTCATTCTTCCCGCATTCCCTTGTTGTTTCCGGGACGGCGCAAGTCGTTTCAGAAATCGACCGGAATAAGGCGGCCTTTCCGGCCTGCTGCGGGTCACATTTTAGCCGGTTTTCAGCTGGTCATGCAGATTACATTACGTTTTGTATCTCAATATTTCTCGGAGGTCTTCGATTTGTAGACACGACAGTCGTTCGCGGTAATCGGTAAGTTCTGATCGCGGATGCCGCAACGGTCCTACGATGCGCTCTAATTCCTAAGCCCTGCGTGGGGTGTGACCCTGTATCCCGCTCAGTTGGACGCGAGCGTCATTCGGACGTGACAATTGTCGTTCGGAATGCCGGAGTAAGAATGGGCCGTTCGGTACCCGCACTCCGTCAGCAAAGCCCAGCCCCAGCAATTGACGACGCGCCTGTAGGCACGCGTCGATGGCTGGCTTTCTCTGCTGAAAGACTGGCGGATCGGGCGCTAGGCAGAAAATGCAGCCCCAGAACGGGACGCGCGGCGGAAGAATCCGAAAACCCGGCCTTTACCGTGTCCGACGCATGGTCTGCCGGTCAGTCGCGTAACCGGTGTTTGCCATGGCTTCCCCGCGTACCGTGGCTGCCGATGCCGTCGCCCGGAAACAGGTCTCGCGTGCCGGGCGGCCCGCATCGGCGCCACGGATGGGTCTCGTACCCGCCCAGCGTCCCCTTCCCCTTGACCAAGTTCTGGTCGGGGATTGCATCTCGGCCATGAACGCGCTGCCGGCTTCGAGCGTCGACTGCGTGTTCGCCGACCCGCCCTACAACCTGCAGCTCGGCGAAGCCGGCCTGCTGCGTCCGGACCAGAGCCGTGTCGACGCGGTCGACGACGACTGGGACAAGTTCGCGACCTTCGAAGCCTACGACAGCTTCACCCGCGAATGGCTCGCCGCCTGTCGCCGCGTGATGAAGCCGAACGCGACCCTCTGGGTGATCGGGTCGTACCACAACATCTTCCGGGTCGGGAGCGCGTTGCAGGATCTCGGTTACTGGATCCTCAACGACATCGTGTGGCGCAAGGCCAACCCGATGCCGAACTTCCGCGGCAAGCGCTTCACCAATGCCCACGAGACCCTGATCTGGGCCTCGCGATCGGCAGATTCGAAAGGCTACACCTTCCACTACGACGCGCTGAAGGGAGGCAACGAAGACCTCCAGATGCGCTCGGACTGGTTCATCCCCCTCTGCACGGGCGAGGAGCGGCTGAAGGATGCGGAGGGCCACAAGGTCCATCCGACCCAGAAGCCCGAAGCGCTGCTCGCCCGCACCCTGATGGCGGCGACCAATCCCGGCGACGTGGTGCTCGACCCGTTCTTCGGCACCGGCACCACCGGTGCCGTCGCCAAGCGCCTCGGCCGCCGCTTCATCGGCATCGAGCGCGAGGCCACCTACGCGAAGGCCGCCATGGAGCGGATCGCCGCCGTCCAGCCGCTGTCGAAGGCCGCCCT
Source organism: Methylobacterium sp. WL64 (assembly GCF_008039945.1). NCBI lineage: Bacteria > Pseudomonadati > Pseudomonadota > Alphaproteobacteria > Hyphomicrobiales > Methylobacteriaceae > Methylobacterium > Methylobacterium sp. WL64. The sequence goes on along the minus strand of NZ_VRVA01000005.1, from coordinate 100,506 downwards.
GATGGTGGCGCCGACCAAGCGCGCCGAGCCGCGGGTGCCGTTCCTCTCGGTGATCGAGGCCGGGCATATCCGCGCGGGCGAGATCGTCACCGACGAGCGGCGCCGCTTCCGCGCCACGGTGCGTCCGGACGGCCAGCTCGACAACGGCCTGGTCATCGGCTCGATCCACAAGATCGGCGCCCTGGTCCAGGGTCTTCCGGCCTGCAACGGCTGGACCTTCTGGCACGTCGAGCGTTCGGGCAAGCCGTTGGTGATCGACAGCTACCGGGCCGGCCTGCGGCAGGCGATGGCGAACGGCTGAGCCCTCCCCGTATCGGTCCTGGGATCCCAAAGGGCCGAGCCCTCTGGGATCCCGCTTCCTTTGGAACTAGCGGCGCCGCGCGGCGCCCGGTCGGCGCGGCGTCGATCGCGCGCGCACCGGCGCAACAGGCGCCTCCGGCTCGCCATCCAAGAAGTCGTCCGTGTCCGGCGGTGGCTCCGGTGCCGGTTTCGGCCGGGGCTTGGGGACTGCGCGCACGCTCGGCCGGGGCTCCGGATCGGCCATCGAGATCGGCGCCTCCATGGCCGCGAGCAGCGGCATCGCCGGTGGCTCCTTCTTGGGGCGGCCGCGCGGCTTCTTCTCGGGCTCCGGCTTCGGGTCGAAGGCGTGGGCCAGCACCTTGCGCATCAGGCCTGGCAGCGGCTCGTCGTCCAGCGCGCTGCGCGGGGTGAAGCGCATGCCCGGCGGCGTCGGGGTCGAGAGCGCGACCCGGGCCGCGAACACGGTCAACTCCAGCGGGAAGTGCGTGAAGCCGTGCCGCACCAGGCCCGGCAGCCGCTTCCAGCGAGCGTCGATCGGCGCGTCCAGCAGGGCCGCGGCGACGTCGTAATCCGGTTCCCAGGCGCTGCCGGGCGGCTCGGCCATGGTGCCGAGCAAACCCTCCGGCGGACGCGTCCGCAGCAGTACCGCCTCGTCGCCGCTGCGAATCGCCACGAAGGCTGCGCCGCGGCGCAGCGCCCCTTTCGCAACCTTGATCTTGCGCGGGAACGTGTCCTGCGTGCCGCGTGCCCGGGCCTCGCAGGGCCGCATCCACGGGCAGAGCGCGCATGCGGGGCGCTTGGGCGTGCAGATCGTCGCGCCGAGATCCATGAGCGCCTGCGCGAAGTCGCCGGGCCGGTCGTGCGGCACCAGGGCCTGGGTCAGCCGACGGATCTCCGGGCGGCTGCCGGGCAGCGGCGCCTCCACGGCGAACACCCGGCTCAGCACCCGCTCGACATTGCCGTCGACCGCGGCCTCCGCCCGCTCGAACGCGATCGCGGCGATCGCTCCGGCCGTGTAGGCGCCGATGCCCGGGAGCTTGCGGAGGCCCTCGGCCGTGTTGGGGAAGCGGCCCGCCGCCGCGACGGTTTTGGCGCAGGCGTGGAGGTTGCGGGCCCGGGAATAGTAGCCGAGCCCGGCCCAGGCCGACATCACCGCCTCCTCGGGGGCTCCGGCCAGCGCATTCACGTCGGGGAAGCGCGTCAGGAAGCGCTCGAAATACGGGCGCACCGCCGCGATCGTGGTCTGCTGCAGCATCACCTCGGAGAGCCAGACCCGGTAGGGATCGGGCACCTCGCCGGCGAGCGCGCGCCACGGCAGGACCCGCCGGTGCCGGTCGTACCAGGCGAGCAGGTCGTCGGCGCGTGGTCCGGGAGCGGACCCGGAATCCGTGGCTGAACAGGTCGGCATGGGCCAGGCTGCATACCCGGAGGGACCGGGCGATCATAGGCCCGCCCGGCGCCGGGGCGGTGCTCCCTTCTTAAACGAAGCTGCGCTACCGTGATGCGATTCATCCGGGGGCGAGGCCCAGAGCACCATGGCGCGCGTCAAACCGCTGGCCGAGCTGATCGAGAGCTGCATCGGGCCCGCCTTCGCGGCGCAGGGCTTCGCGTCCACCGATATCCTGGCGGCCTGGCCGGAAATCGTCGGCGAGCGGCTGGCCCGCTATTGCCGGCCCTCGAAGCTCGAATGGCCCAAGCGCCGCCGCAAGGAGGCCGACGCGCCGGAATCCGGCACGCTCGTGGTCCGGGTCGAGGGCGTCTTCGCGATCGAGCTCCAGCATCTCGCGCCTGTGGTGATCCAGCGCATCAACGCGCATTACGGCTGGGCCTGCGTCTCGCGCATCGTGCTGCAGCAGGACCGGGTCGGCCGCGGCGGCCGGCCGGCGCCGCGCACCGGTATCGACCCGTCCCGGGCCGTGGAGGTGAAGCGCGCGGTGGCCGGGATCGAGGATGACGGGTTACGCGCCGCCCTGGACCGCCTCGGGATCGCCGCGGTGGCCACGCGGCCGGAGCGCTGACCTGCCGGTTTCAGCGGCGATTGCGTCATCTTGCCAGGAAAGCCGCGCCCGAGTACCCGCATCGGGACGCCAAGATAAAAACGCCAAGACCAACCAGATCCGGCGGAGCCTGCCCATGACCACGCGACGCGACGCTCTCAAGTTCACCGGCCTCGCGCTCGGCGCCGGATTGGCCCTGCCTTACCTGGCCCGCTCGGCCTGGGCGCAGAACGCCGATCTGGCCGCCCTGATGCAGCCGGGCCCGCTCGGCGACGTCTGGCTCGGCCCGGCCGATGCCAAGTGCACGATCATCGAATACGCCTCGATGACCTGCTCGCACTGCGCCGCGTTCCATCGCACCACCTGGCCGGTGCTCAAGGAGCGCTACATCGATACCGGCAAGGTGCGCTTCACTCTGCGCGAATTCCCCCTCGACCCGCTGGCCACCGCAGCCTTCATGCTGGCGCGCTGCCAGGGCGAGGCCAAGTATTACCCGATCACCGACCTGCTGTTCGACCAGCAGCCGGCCTGGGCCTTCACCCAGAAGCCCGTCGACGCGCTCGAGCAGATGCTCCGTCAGGCCGGCTACACCAAGGAGACGTTCGAGGCCTGCCTGAAGGACCAGAAGGTCTACGGTGCGGTCAACGCCGTGAAGCAGCGCGGGCTGGACGTGATGAAGGTCGATTCCACGCCGACCTTCTTCATCAACGGCGAGCGCTACACCGGCGAGATGACGATCGACGGCATGGAGAAGGTCATCAAGCCGATCATCGGCGCCTGATCGTCGCGGCGGTCGATGCGCGAAGCACCACCGCAGAGCCAGGGCTAAAACCTGAAAACAACATAAAGATCAAGTACTTACTATGTATCGACGTCGCCTTGACACCCAAGATAGGCGAAACTATGGTGCGCCCGCTTGATGGGGGCGTCCAGCCGGTTTCAGATCCTCCCGCCCTGTGAGTTTCAGCCGTGAGCGGCGACGATTCCAGGGACGGGAAAGAGACCGCGGGAACGCCGACGGACAGCGAACTCTCCGCGAGGCTCAGACGTCTCGAGACGCAGATCGAACGGAAGCGTCCGCAGGCCGCTCCCGATCCTTCCTTGCGGCCTCGGGGTACCGGGCCCTCCTCGCTCGGTCAGGCCATGACGATCTCCACGGAGTTCGTCGCAGGCGTGATTGCGGGGGGCATACTCGGCTGGATCGTCGATCATGTCTTCGGGACGAAACCCTGGGGCCTGATCGTCCTCCTCATGCTGGGGTTCGTGGCGGGGATCTACAACGTGATGCGGGTGTCTGGTTTTGCCGGCGCGCGTCCCGGACGAGGCGATCGGCAGGAGCCATAAGGCGCGCCGGTCGATAGGGGTTTGAGGCGATCGACGCTGTCGATGCGCCGGATCAAGAGGGGCGGAAGCGGGAATGGCGGTCACGATCGACCCGATCCATCAGTTCGAGCTGAAGCCGCTCGTATCGCTCGGCCATATCGGCCATCAGCAACTCGCGTTCACGCAATCCGCCCTGTACATGTTCGCCGCCGTCGGCGTGATCGCCCTGATCACGATCGTGGCGACGGCATCGCGCTCGGTGGTTCCGGGGCGGATGCAGTCGCTGGCCGAGATCTTCTACGAGTTCATCGCCGACACGCTCCACCAGGCGACCGGCGACGGCGGCAAGCGGTTCATGCCGCTTGTGTTCTCCCTGTTCATGTTCGTGCTGATCCTGAACCTGTTCGGGATGATCCCGTACGCGTTCGCCGTGACCAGCCACCTGGTCATCACCTTCGGCCTCGCCGCCCTGGTGATCTCCGTCGTGGTGATCTTCGGCGTCATGAAGCACGGCACCCACTTCTTCGGGCTGTTCGTGCCGTCGGGCGTGCCGAAGCCGCTGCTGGCGATCCTGGTGCCGATCGAGATCATCTCGTTCATCTCGCGGCCGATCAGCCTGTCGGTGCGTCTGTTCGCGAACGTGCTCGCCGGCCACATCGCGATGAAGATCTTCGCGTTCTTCGTGGTCCAGCTTCTTCTCGCAGGGGCCTGGAGCGTGCTATCGCCCCTCCCGCTGTTCCTGACGATCGCGCTGACCGCTCTCGAGTTCCTCGTTGCGGCGCTTCAGGCCTACGTCTTCGCGACGCTGACGGCGATCTACCTCAACGACGCTCTCCACCCCGGCCACTAGGCGCACGCCCAGGCCGCTTAGCTTCACCCCGGCCTCCGGACTTGGCCGGCTCCACCCGCCGCGAACGTCACCGCACGTTTCGATCTGAAGAGACCTCAGGAGTTATCATGGATCCCGTCGCTGCGAAGTACATCGGCGCCGGCCTCGCCTGCCTTGGCATGGCGGGTGCAGGCATCGGCCTCGGCAACCTGTTCGGTCAGTTCCTCGCCGGCGCCCTTCGCAACCCCTCCGCGGCCGACGGCCAGCGCGCCACGCTGCTCCTGGGCTTCGCCCTGACCGAGGCGCTGGGCATCTTCTCGCTGCTCATCGCGCTGCTGCTGCTCTTCGCCGTCTGATCGACGCGCTCGGAGGCCGCGGACACCGCGGCCTCCACCGGGCTCTCACCGCCCGACCAACGGGTGGACGCTTCGCGAACGAGGCGTCCGCCTTCTTCCGTCACCGCGTCGGCGGTGACCTGTGCGAACGGTGTCAGTGTAGCGGTCTCATGGCGCAGCCGAATCCCCTCACCACGCCGCCCCCGGGCGCCGACACGCAGCTCGTGCCCGGCCATGTCGAGCACACGGAAGCGCATAGCGGTGCCTTCCCGCCCTTCGAGACCTCCGGGTTCCTGTCGCAGCTGATCTGGCTCGCGCTGGCCTTCGGTCTCCTCTATTACCTCATGGATAAGGTTGCGCTGCCGCGGATCCAGGCGATCCTGCACGCTCGCGCCGAGCGCCTGCGGACCGATCTCGACCAGGCCCAGGCCATGAAGTCCGAGGCCGATGCCGCCGGTCTGGCCTACGAGACCGCGCTTCGCGATGCGCAGGGCAAAGCCCGCGACATCGCCCAGACCACCCGGAACGAGCTGGCCGCCGAGGCCGATGCCAAGCGCAAGGCGCTCGAAGCCGACCTGAACACGAAGCTCTCGTCCGCCGAGGCGACGATCCGCACGCGGACCGAGGCTGCGATGGGCAACGTCCGCAGCATCGCCGGCGAGACCGCGGTGGCGATCGTGGAGCGCCTGACGGGCCAGGCGCCCGATCCGGCGACCCTCGACCGCGCCCTCGACGCCACCGCACACTGAACGGGAACCCACGATGCTGCTCGAAGCCGAATTCTGGGTCGCCGTCGCGTTCGTCATCTTCATGGGGATCGCCTGGAAGGCCGGCGCCTTCTCGACCATGACGAAGGGCCTCGACGGTCGCGCCACCCGCGTCCGCCACGAGCTCGACGAGGCCAAGCGCCTGCGCGAGGAGGCCGCCACCGTGCTGGCCGACTACAAGCGCCGTCGCGCCGAGGCCGAGAAGGAAGCCGAGTCGATCATCGCCAGTGCCCGCGAGGAGGCCAAGCGCGCCGCCGAGGAAGGCCATCGCAAGCTGGACGACTTCCTGGCCCGGCGCACCAAGGCCGCCGAGACCAAGATCGCGCAGGCTGAGGTGCAGGCCGAAGCCCAGGTCCGGGCGGCGGCAGCCGATGCGGCCGTGAAGGTCTCCGAGACCATCCTGCGCGAGCGGATGCAGGGCGATGCCGCGCAGGGCCTGATTCGCGCCAGCCTCGGCGAAGTTCGGACCCGCCTGCGGTCCTGATTCCGAAGGGTTCACGCCGACGAGAAGCCGCCTCCGGGCGGCTTTTTTCGTTTGAATGCCACGGATGCCGGTTCCCGGCCGCGACCCGGTCCCGACGGCGGTGTGGCAGGGACGTCACCGCGTGGGGACGATCCGAAGCGTTGCCGGGAGCACGTAGGGTGAGCCCGGCAGGTGCGCGCCGTCGCCCTCCCGCCGCACGCTGATCGCGTAATCCTGGCGCGGAGAGAGCAGCCCGACCGGGAGGTCCAGCGCGAAACCGCATCGGCCCGTGCCGATACCTTCGATGGCGAGATCCTCGCGGAACAGGTCGGCCCGGCAGCGTCCGAGGACGCGCCGGTCGACCGCCACCAGGATGGCGACCGGAACGTCCGGAGCATCCATCTCCCACGCCCAGCCGACGATGCGGCGATGACTGAGCACGTCGATACTGCCGCGCATCGTCATGGTGTCGCTTTCCGAAATCAGGCGACCTGCGCCCGGCTCCATTCACCCGTTGCATCGAGCCGCATGGCGCCGATCTTGGCTCCGTCGGCCGAGCGACGCACCGATACGGTTTGGAAGACGCCGACCGCGAGCGGCACGTCGAGACCCAGGTCGAACCCGTGCCGCCCCTCCCCGATCGCGGCCGCACCGAGATCGGGCCGATCGATCTCCGCCAGCGTCATGGCGACCACGGCGCCGTCCAAGAGGACATCCAGGCAGACCGGTCCACTCGGATGCGCGGCATCCTGTGCCCAACCGGCGACGCGCAGGTCGCCGTTCCGGACCTCGCACAAATCCAGGCTGCCTCGGAGATCACCGAAACCCGGCTCGTTCACCGACAGGCCGGCCCGCTGGATCAGGCGACGGGCCAGCGCCGTGAGGGTCGGACCATCCTCCACGCGCTCGGCATAGGGCGCAGCTGTCGGACGCGTTCCCGGCCAGCCCATGCCGCCGTCGAACCGCGCGCGCAGGCCGGCTGCAGGGAAGAAACTCTCGGCCGGTGCTCCCTCGGCCAGCAGCAGGTCATGCGCGTCGAGTTCGACATGCCAGTAGGTCAGGTCGGCCACCGCCTCACCGCGCGTGATGGACCGGCCGTTGACGAGATGGCCCGCGGCGACGAGCAGGCCGTCCAGATGGAGCGCATGGTCCGGCGAGACCCAGAGGTCCCGGAACGGTATGCCGTCCGCCAGGGCACCTGCCTTGATGCGGATGGGCCGGTCCGCTCGCGGAGCGGTCGAGCCGGGATAGCGGCGCGTGCCGATCCAGCGGATCGGCCGAAGCGGCCCGGAGGCGGTCACCACCCGCTGCCCGACCCGGAGATTCTCGACTGCGACCTCACCGTGTTCGGTCAGGATGCGGTCGCCGGTGCAGTAGCACGGCGCCGGAGTGGCGGATGGCGACGATCCGGGCGTGGCCTCCGTGCTGGACGGCGCCGCGGCCGCACCTGTCGCGGGCGATGATGTCGCCGCGCCGGATGTCGGCGACGATGCTGCGGGACCTGACACGGATGACGACGCGGCTGCCCCTCCCCGGATGGGTGACGACCCGACCGCTATCGGGGCGACCGAACGGGCGGCGGCGGCTCCGTAGAGGCCCGGATCGTACCCATCCGGAGACGAAACCCGGCCCTGAGGGACCGCGACCGCGTTCGTGCTGTTGGAGTAGACCCGGATGTAATCGATGTTCGATGTGATCGGGCTTCCCGTGGCGGTCCCTTCGCTCCGGACCGCCAAATCGGCGAGCAGATACATCGGGCTGTGTAGATCCGACGGCGTGATCTGCGATCCGGTCAGCTGGCCGTCGACGTAGAAGCTGATTTTGTCCGCCTGCCAATTCATCCCGTAGGTGTGATAGCCGGATGGATTGTTGAGGCCGGTGACGACTTGCCGATTGGTCTGCCAGGGTATGCCGTTCTGCGGATCGGTCGTGTGGATCGTGCTGTAGACGCTCCGGTCGTCGTTGCCATAATGCTCGACGACGTCCAGTTCCTGGTGACCATTGGTTGCGCTCGACGTCGGACTCTGCTGGTTCGGCAGCAGCCAGAACGCGTCCCAGGCATTCGAATCGTTGGAGAAATCCGCCCGGATCTCGAAGTAGCCGTAGGTCTGCGAGAAGTTGCCCTGCGTAGAGATCAGGCCCGATTCCCAGCTGCCTAGAACGCCCGACGCGGTTCGGTCGGGCACGGCCGTGATCGAGAGCGTGCCGTTCTGGACGCTGAACGGATCGTAGCCTGACGACGGATCCACGAAGGATGAACGCCCGAAGCCGACATCAGCTTTGCCGTCGGCCGTTCGCCATTCGGCGCGGATGTCCGCGTAGGTGGTCCCGGCCCCGTTCGAAGAGATGCTGCGGCTGTTGAACTCGTCGTCGAACGTCAGCCGATAGCCGGTCAGATCAACCATTCAGCCGCCCCTCTTAGTCAGATTGTCCACTATTAAACGCTAATCTCGGCGTTAATCATCGGTCATTAACAATGATTAAATGGTAAACGAAGCGTTACACAATGTCTTCGGCGCGTCGAACAATGTCTTCGGCGCGTCGATAAGAGGCGTCGGACGCCGGGCCGCGACCCGACCGGGGATCTGCGTTGGCGCGGCTGTTCCGGGTGGTGCCGCAATGATCCGGATGCCAACCGACGACACCGGGTTCGTCGATCCAACGCCGACGGTCTCTTGTCGACCGTGAAGTCCGCGCTGAGACGACTGACGGCACGGTATGTCCGGGCAGCAGGTTGCGAACATCGACGCCGGGTCTGCGTTCACCGGGAACGGAAGTTCCGGGAGACGGCATGGCGGACAAGGCGCGGATCGTGATCGTCGGTGGTGGGGTTGCGGGAATCGAGGTGGCCACCAGCCTCGGCCGCGGTGGCAAGGCCGAAATCGTGCTCGCCGATCGCAGCCTGTCACATGTCTGGAAGCCGATGCTTCATACCTTCGCCGCCGGCACCGCCCGGCCCGATCGGCAGAAGGTTGATTTCTTCGCGCAGGCGCGCCGGAACGGCTTCCGGTTCCAGCCCGGGACCCTGATTGGGATCGACCGCGCGACCCGCCGGGTGCGCCTCGCGGTCGAGGCGGCGCAGGGGCGGCCGGACGTCGATCTCGACTACGATCTCCTGGTCCTCGCCATCGGCAGCAGGGCCAACGATTTCGGAACCCCCGGCGTCGCCGAGCACTGCCTGACCATCGATGACCTCCCCGAGGCGGAATCGTTCCACCGGCACCTGCGGCGCCACCTGCTGGCCCGGCTCGACAGTCCCGACCGGCTCGAGATCGCCATCGTCGGCGGCGGCGCCACCGGTGTCGAATTGGCCGCGGAGCTGAAGCACGCCATCAACCTAGCGTCGGATTACGGCTCGCCGGATCTGCCGCGCCGGCTGCGCCTGACCCTCATCGAGAGCGGTCCGCGCCTCCTGCCGGCGTTCCCGGAGCGGGTCTCCCAGGCCGCCGCCCGGACCCTGTCGGATCTTGCCGTGGAGGTACGGACCGGCGCCATGGTGACGGGCGCGGACGCATCTGGCTTCACCCTACAGGATGGCAGCCGCATCTCGGCCGGTTTGAAGGTCTGGGCCGCCGGCGTGAAGGCCCCGGACGTGCTCGGTGCCGTCGAGGGGCTGGAGCGGTCGCGGACCGGCCAGCTCACGGTCGGCCCCGACCTGCGCACGACCCGGGACCCGGCGATCGTCGCGCTCGGGGATTGCGCCAGCCTCGTCGACCGCAAGACCGGTAAACCCGTGCCGGCCACGGCCCAGGCGGCGCGGCAGCAGGCGCAGCACCTCGCGTCCCACCTCGGTCGGGCGCTGGCCCGGGGCGACACCGTCGCGACCGAGCTGCCGCCGTTCCAGTATGTCGAGAAGGGCGCCATCGTCTCGCTGGCCGATTTCAACGGATGGGGCACCCTGGGGCGCTACACGTTCGGTGGCGGCCGGCTGAACGGCCTCTCGGCGCGGCTCACGCACGACCTGCTGTACCGGCAGCACCAGATCGGCCTGTACGGCCCCCTCCGTGGGACGATGACCTGGATCCTCGATGACCTCGACCACCTGATCAGCCCGCCGGTGAGCCTCGATTAGCCCCTAGGCACGCGCGAACTGGAGACCGGTTCGGCGTCAGCAAGCGCGTCCGGTCAGTCGGGGCGGTCGCCCTCGACCTCTTTGGTCTCCTCGACCTGCGGGGCGACCTGGCCGTAGTTCAACACCGCCACCAGGGTGACGCCGCCGAAGACGTTGCCGAGCAGCGTCGGCAGGAAGAACCGGTACCCGTAATCTTCGAGCGAGGCCGCGCCGGTGATCAGCAGGTAGAAGGCTTCTACGGAGCCGGCGACGATGTGGGCGAGCCCGCAGAGCGAGACCAGCCAGGTCATCAGCAGGATCACGATCGGCGCCGCGCTGCCGGTGGCCGGCAGGAACCAGACCATCAGGGCGATCATCCAGCCGGCGAACACCGCCTTCACGAAGGTGGCCCAGAACCCGTGCGCGATGGCGTCGTGGCTGATCTCCGCGAAGGCCTTGAGCACCGGCGGCTCGAACGCGCCGGCGCCGGCGAGCACCGCGGCGATGGCAAGCGTCCCCAGGATGTTGCCGCATAGGACGATCAGCCAGAGCCGCACCACCCGGAAGGCGGTCTTCACCGTCCGGTCGTGCAGCAGCGGCAGGATCGGCGTGATGGTGTTCTCGGTGAACAGCTGCTGGCGCCCCAGCACCACGACCAGGAAGCCCACCGCGTAACCCATCGTAGTCACGATCTTGGCCCAGTCGGCCTCCGGCAGGTGGCTCTTGAGCACGCCCGGCACGATCAGCGACAGCGCGATGCTGAGGCCCGCGGCGAAGGCGGAGAGGAACAGGGCGATGCCGTGGCGGCGCAACTCCTCGTCGCCCTCCAGACGGATCACCTCGTGCAGCACGTAGGCGTCGGGGCGGCCGATCTCGGACACCTCCTTCAGCAACTCGTCGCGCCGCGCCTCCTTGTCGGCCCGGTCCCTCTGATCTTGGATCATCCGTTCAGCTCCCTGACGCCACGCGACCGAACGTGAGAGTGTCAGGTCGTGAGCCGCGCCACGAGCGCTTCGACCGCCGCCTTCGCCTCCGTCAGGGCCTGCGCATCCCGGCTGCGCACCACGATCCGGTTGCGGAATCCCTCCGGCGTCAGCGCCGGGTAGGAGCCGATCGACACGGCCGGCCGGGCCCGGGCGATCTCGCCGAGCTCGCTCGCGTACTGACCCTCGGGAAGCCCGACGGCCTCGATGGTCTCGGAGATCATCGCGGCACCGCCTTTCAGCGTCGGCGCGACGGCATCGAGCATGGCCTGCATGATGCTCGGCACCCCGGCCATGACGTGGACGTTGCCGATGCGGAAGCCCGGGGCCTTCGACACCGCATTGGGGATCAGGTCGGCGCCGAACGGGATCCTCGCCATGCGCAGGCGGGCCTCGTTCAGGTCCTCGGGCTTGTGGCGTTCCAGCAGCATCGCCCGCGCCCGCTCGTCGATGTCGATGCCGACCCCGAAGGCCTGGGCGACGCAATCGGCGGTGATGTCGTCGTGGGTGGGCCCGATCCCCCCGGTGGTGAACAGGTAGGTGTAGCGCGCCCGCAGGACGTTCACCGCCTCCACGATCATCGCGGCCTCGTCGGGCACGATCCGCACCTCGCGCAAGTCGATCCCGGCGGCGGTGAGGAAATCGGCGATGGTGCCGATGTTCTTGTCCTTGGTACGCCCCGATAGGATCTCGTCGCCGATGACGAGGATCGCGGCCGTGATCGGATCGGAAGGCTGGTCCATGGAACTCTGTCGGCGAGGAGCAGGTCGAGGCCGGATCGCGGTCCGGCCGACGGTATCCCGCGCGCATCGGTCTCGCCGCCGCAGCGGTGACACCTTTGGCGGTGGATGTTCTGCAGATAGCGCGTCCGCCGGCCCGGACCACACGAACCCGGAGATATCCCCCCGATGCTGTTCGCCGCGCCGCTCGCGCCCGGTCTGCTGGTGCGGCGCTACAAGCGCTTCCTCGCCGACATCGAAACCGACGACGGCCTCGTCACCGCGCATTGCCCCAATCCCGGTGCGATGCTGGGCCTCAACTTGCCGGGACGGCCGGTCCTGCTCTCCCGCTCGAGCAATCCCGCGCGCAAGCTGCCGCTGACCTGGGAATTGGTGGAGGCCGACCTGCCGGGCGGCCCGCAATGGGTCGGCATCAACACCCTGCGCCCGAACGCCCTGGTGGCCGAGGCGTTTCGCGCCGGCGTGATCGCCTCACTCGCCGGGCACGACGTCTTCCGTCCGGAAGTCCGCTACGCGAAGGCCAGCCGCGTCGATTTCCTCGCGGGCGGCGCGGCCACCGGGCCCTGCCACGTCGAGGTCAAGAACTGCCACCTGATGCGCCGGGCGGGCCTCGCGGAATTTCCGGATTGCATCGCCGCCCGCAGCGCCCGGCACATGCGCGATTTGGCCCAGGTGGTCGTGGATGGCGGCCGGGCGATGGTGATCATCGTGGTGCAGATGCACGCGGAGGCGTTCGACGTCGCGCGGGACATCGACCCGGCCTTCGACCGGGCGTTCCGCGACGCCCGCGCGGCCGGCGTCGCGGTCCATGCCTATCGCTGCGCGGTGAGCCCCGCGGGGGTCGCCGTGACCGACGAGATCCCGGTGATCACGCCGCCCTGACCGGTGCCTGGCGCTCGAACATCAGGTTCAGCCGGGAGCGCGAGATCTCGCGATAGCCTAGCCTCTCCAGGTGCTTGGGCAGGTCGATCTGCCACTGGCCGGTGCCGTTCTCGATGAGCAGGATGCGGGGGAGCAGCGCTTCCGGAGCCTCGCGCAGGAACGGCTCCAGGATCAGGTCCTCGGCGCCCTCGACGTCGAGCTTGATGGCATCGACCCGGGTCAGGCCTTCGGTTCTCAGGAGGTCGATGAGCGGCACCGCCGGCACGGTGATCCGGGCGCCCTCGTTGGTGCCGACGATCCGCAAGCTCGACTCGCCGCGGTTGCGCGGGTCGATGAACAGGGTCAGCTCGCCCGCCTTGTCGGCCACCGCGCAGGCGACCGCCTTGACGGTGTGGAACGGGTTCTGAGCGATGTTGTAGGTGAGGCGCTCGAATACGTCGGGTTGGGGCTCGACTGCGACGATCCGGGCGGCCGGCCCCGAAAACGCCGCGACGCACAGGGCGTAGGCGCCGATGTTGGCGCCGATATCCAGGAAGACGCAGTCCTTCGGCAGGCGCTCCTGCAGCAGCGCACGCTCCTGCGGATCGAAGAATTGCGGCGTGAACAGCACCTTCTTCTCGCAGTTGTTGTTGTAGGGGTGCAGGCGCATCCGGGCGCCGTAGCGGGTCACGTCGAGGGGCTTGCCGCCCAGTCGCGAGATCGCAATCCGGCGCAGGAACAGCGCTAGGCGCCGCCCATACCAGGACTCGGCCGGGATCCGGTTGGTCCGGCGGGTGATCGCCGCCACGAGGCCGGCCGGTTCGTAGGTGCCGTAGGGCTTGGGATCGGTCATAGCCGGGGCGGTGTGCCAGCCGGCGCCCGCCCCCGCAAGCGGAGCGATCCGCGTTGCCCCCGCGCGGCCCTGTGGTCTAAGCGGAGGCCGAGCTTCGACGGCACGGGTTGCACGGCATGGATTCCTTCGATTCGGACGGCGTGCGGATCGCGTATATCGACGTCCCGCCGGCGGAGGGGGCCGGCACGCCGATCCTGCTGATCCATGGTTTCGCCTCCAACCACGCGGTCAACTGGGTCAACACCCAGTGGGTGCGCGCGCTGACGCAGGCCGGATACCGGGCGATCGCCCTCGACAATCGCGGGCACGGCGAGAGCCAGAAGCTCTACGACCCGGCGGAATACAGCTCGGAGGCCATGGCGGGCGACGCGATACGGCTGCTCGACCATATCGGCATCGAACGCGCGCACGTGATGGGCTACTCGATGGGCGGGCGGATCACCGCCCACATCGCCCTCGACCATGCCGACCGGGTCCGGTCCGCGCTGATCGGCGGGCTCGGCATGCACCTCGTCGAGGGCAAGGGCTTGCCGTCCGGGATCTCGGAGGCGCTGGAGGCGCCCCCCGGCACCCCCGCTCCGAACCCGACCGCCGCGGCGTTCCGCACCTTCGCCGAGCAGACCCGCAGCGACCTTCGCGCGCTCGCGGCCTGCATGCGCGGCTCGCGCCAGACGCTGAGCCGGGCGGAACTCTCACAGATCGAGGTGCCGGTGCTGGTCTCGGTCGGCACCCTCGATACGGTCGCGGGCTCGGGCCCCGCGCTGGCCGCCCTGATGCCGGATGCCCGGGCGCTCGAGATCGAGGGCAAGGACCACTCCACCGCGGTGGGGGCCAAGCCGCACCGGGACGGCGTATTGGCCTTCCTCGCCGCGCAGCCCTGACCGTCAGCTCTTCAGGCGGTAGCCGGTGCGGAAGATGTAGGTCACGAGGCCGAGGCAGATCACCAGAAACAGCATCGTCATCCCGAGGCTGATTGCGATGCTGACATCCGCCTTGCCGAAGAACGCCCAGCGGAAGGCGCTGATCAGGTAGACCACCGGGTTGACGAGGCTCACCGCGTGCCAGAACGGCGGCAGCATGTCGATGGCGTAGAAGCTGCCGCCCAGGAACGTCAGGGGCGTCACCACGAGGAGCGGCACCAGCTGCAGCTTCTCGAACCCGTCCGCCCAGAGCCCGATGACGAAGCCGAACAGGCTGAACGTCACCGCGGTGAGCAGCAGGAAGCCGATCATCCAGACCGGATGGTCGATCCGCAGCGGCACGAACAGCGCCGAGGTCGCCAGGATGATCAGGCCGATCAGGATCGACTTGGACGCAGCCGCGCCGACGAAGCCCAACACCACCTCCAGCGGTGAGATCGGGGCCGAGAGGATCTCGTAGATCGTGCCGGCGAAGCGCGGGAAGTAGATGCCGAACGAGGCGTTCGAGATGCTCTGCGTCAGCAGCGAGAGCATGATCAGGCCGGGCACGATGAACAGCCCGTAGGGCACGTCGTCCACCGCCGAGACCCGCGAGCCGATCGCGGCCCCGAACACCACGAAGTACAGGGTCGTCGAGATCACCGGGGCCAGGATGCTCTGCCCGGCGGTACGCCAGAAGCGGCCCATCTCGAAGCGGTAGATGGCGCGGACGGCCGGCCAGTTCATGCTCATGGTCGCGTTCATATCCGTGCCTCTCCCTCGCGCACCAAGCCGACGAAGATGTCCTCCAGGGAACTCTGCTCCGTCTGAAGATCGCTGAACCGGATGCCGGCAGCGGCGAGGCCGGTGAGCAGGCCGGTGATCCCGGTCCGCTCCGCGCGGGTGTCGTAGGTGTAGACAAGTTCACGGCCGTCGCCGGCGAGCGCCAGCTCGTACTCCGCAAGCTCGGGCGGGATCGCGGTGATCGGGGTCTGGAGCTGCAGGGTCAGCTGCTTGCGCCCAAGCTTGCGCATCAGCGCGGCCTTCTCCTCGACCAGGATGATCTGGCCCCGCCGGATCACGCCGATCCGGTCCGCCATCTCCTCCGCCTCCTCGATGTAGTGGGTGGTCAGGATCACGGTGACGCCCTGCTGGCGCAGGTCGCGCACGAGCCGCCACATGTCCTGGCGCAACTCCACATCGACGCCGGCGGTCGGCTCGTCGAGGAACAGCACCCGGGGTTCGTGCGAGAGGGCCTTGGCGATCAGAACCCGGCGCTTCATCCCGCCCGAGAGGGTCATCAGGCGGCTGTCGCGCTTGTCCCAGAGCGACAGCGCCCGCAGGATCCGCTCGATATGGCCGGGATCGGGCTGCAGTCCGAACAGGCCGCGGGAGAAGCTCACGGTGTTCAGCACCGTCTCGAAGGCGTCGGTGGTGAGTTCCTGCGGGACGAGCCCGATCGCCCGGCGCGCGGCGCGGTAATCCACGGCGATGTCGTGGCCGTCGACCACCACCGTTCCGGAACTCGCGGTGACGATGCCGCAGACGATATTGATCAATGTCGACTTGCCGGCCCCGTTCGGGCCCAGCAGCGCGAAGATCTCGCCCCGCTCGATGGTGAGGTCGATGCCGCTCAAAGCGGTGAAGCCGGACTGATAGGTTTTCGAGAGCTTCGAAATGGAGATGATCGGCATCGGGGCCTGAATGGAATGCGGGGCGTCGTGCACCGGCGACCGCCGGCTCGGCTCTGGGCCCGTCTGCCGCCGCGACGTTCCGCACGGCCTGACGATCGGGTGGGCCTCTGGCGGAAGCGGGCGCCCCTATAGCACGGCGTCTATACGGTTCTCACGCCACCCACGTGCGCAAGCGCACAGCGAGACCGGCGTCATTCCTGAGCGTCGGCGCAGCGAGAGACCAGCGCCAGGCAGTGCCGCCGGGCCTCCGGATCGCGGATGCGCGAAAAGGTCGCCAGGATCGCGTCGCATTCGGCGGCCGTCGGGCCGTCATCGCCTTGCGCGGTGCGGCGGCGAAAGAGCGATACCGGAAGGTCCAGGGTATCGGCGATGTAGCGGAGGAGCTGCGCCCGCTCATCGAGCCGCTCTGCAGCTTCGGAGGATTCGAAGGCGCCTGGCGTGGTCATCGTGCGGTCCAGCTTAAACGGCAGCCGAGCAGGGGTCTGCGCACCTCGAAAGGCCGACGCTGCTCGGGACGGAATTCGACCCGACCATTCATGAGTTTTCGCGACGCGGCAATCAACCGTTACGCTTCTCGGTAGTCACATGGACCGGAGACGCAGGATTGGTTTTGAGCCGGCCGGTAACGACCGGCTGCGGAGATTGAATACCGCGGTCGACTGAATTGCGCGCCGTCGCCGCTCTTGCATGCCGAAACGCACCGCCGATCGCGAAGATCAGTAGAGGCGTGCTCCCGCTGAGGTCCGGCTGTCGATCCCGGGGCTCGGGTTCGTGTGCGGCTGCTGACGCGCCTACGACGAGCCTATCCACCGCGCCGGAGCAAGACGAGCGCGGCCAGTCCGACCAGCGTCGCGAGGCCGAGCATCCTGCGCCATGGGTTGACGCCGCGGACGAGTTCATCGACCGCCCACCAGCCCAGGGCGACATCGGCGCCGATGGCGAGCCAAAATCCCAGGGGCTCGGCGCCGCTTGCCAGCCATGCCGCCAGCGTCAGCGCGAGGAACAACCAGAGCGGCAGGTTCGGCCATTGCGCAATCGTGATGGCGCCGGTCTGCCGGTCCCGGAAAAGCCAGTCGCGCACCCGCAGGAGGGGACTGGTCGATGGCTGTATCATGGTCCGGCGCCCTTCCTGTTGCCGCGCGATCGTGCGGCGGCGCACCGCCGGCCGGCCGAAGCCCCGTTAAGACGAACTCAACAGGCCGGATCGAACTTAACCTTTTATCAACCTTACTAAATGGAAAGCGCGGTCCAATCCCTAACAGTTCCTGAAACGACTCGCGAAACAGTCGTTAATCAGACGATAATGCATCATCGGAACGGCGACGAACCGCACCAAGAGGACGGATCCACCATGAGCACTCGTTTCGAAGACCTGAAGTTCATGTTCCTCCTCAGCGCCGTCACGCTGCTCGGCAGCGGCCTGGACGTCATCCTGCGCTGATCGAGGCCGCCACCATCCCGCCCGTTTCCGTCGAGCCGTGTCGCGCGAAGGCGCGTCTCAAGGCTGACCGTGCCGCCGTTTCCTGAGGCCGCCCGTCACGGCGTTGCTGGGTAGCGACGGGGACATTCACGACACGGGGCGTGGGCGAAAACCATCGGTTCTGCGCGACCGGCGTGGGAACCGCCACCGAAGTCTGGCCGGAGAGAAGGAAGCTGCGCAATTCGGCCACCCGCGCCTTCCGCTCCGTACGCATTACGAACGCGGCCACGACGATACCGCTCAGCCCGGCCACTTCGAGCAGCACCGCGACCACGTAACCCGGACCCATCCGTCCCCACCATGTGCGATCCGCGACGCCGAATAAACCGGCGGCCACCTGCCCCAGTGGACACTCTTGGTTACTAAAATCTTAAACTCTACATCGATTGATAGACTGCCTGACCGTTTCTGTACTCGTTTCACAGTAGCGGTCGAATTGAAGCTCATCGACCGGTCGGGCGCTGCTTCCATCGCGCCCGTCGGCGTGCAGGCCTATAGCGCGATCGACGCTCTCTCGACCCGGGCGGGCGGCCTTAGTATTAGCCCTGCCCGTGGAAGTTGCTCGTGTCGTGGCCGATGCGAACGATTGAAACGTTTGGCACGGGTGAAGGGGCGCATGTGGAGCATGCGCCCTCCAGGATAGCCGGCGTCGGTGTTGAGCGTCGGCCGTTCGGGGCTGCGCTACCACATATCCAGGGCGACGCGAGCCTCGTCCGACATCCGGCTCTGATCCCACGGCGGGTCGAACACCATCGTGACGGCGCACGATTGAATGCCCGGCACGGCGCTGACGGCGTTCTCGACCCAGCCCGGCATCTCACCGGCGACGGGACAGCCGGGAGCGGTCAGGGTCATGTCGATCGCGACCTTCCGGTCGTCGCCGATATCGACCTTGTAGATCAGGCCGAGCTCGTAGATGTCCGCCGGGATCTCCGGATCGTAGACGGATTTCAGCGCCGCGACGATGTCGTCGGTCAGCCGGTCCAGCTCGGCCGGCGGGATCGCCGATGCGGCTTCGACCGCGGGGGCGTTCGCGCCGCCGGTGATTGTGGCGTCGGTGCTCATGGTTTCACTCTCCCCCGGGCCTGTCCAGACGGCCCCGGTTTCCTCGCGGCACGCGCATCGTCCTCACGATATTGTTCGGAACGCTACGCCGATCAGGCGAACATCATCTCGGCTTTGCCGAGCGCCTCGGCAAGGGCATCGATCTCGGCCGGCGTCGTGTAAAGCCCGAACGAGGCCCTGCAGGTCGAGGTGACGCCGAAGCGCGTCAGCAGCGGCATAGCGCAATGCGTGCCGGCCCGCACCGCGACGCCCTGTCGGTCGATCACCGTGGCGATGTCGTGCGCGTGGGCGCCCTTCATCTCGAAGCTGACCACGCCGCCCTTGCCCTTGGCGGTGCCGATGATCCGCAGGGCGTTCATGGCGCCCAGGCGCTCGTGCGCGTAGCGCGTCAGCATCGCTTCGTGCGCCGCGATGTTCTCCCGGCCCAGGCCCAGCATGTATTCCAGCGCCGCCCCGAGCCCGACCGCCTCGACGATCGCCGGGGTCCCGGCCTCGAAGCGGTGGGGCGGGTCGTTGTACGTGACCGTGTCCTGGCTGACGGTCCGAATCATCTCGCCGCCGCCCTGGTACGGGGGCAGGCGCTCCAGCCACTCCTTCTTGCCGTAGAGCACGCCGATACCGGTCGGCCCGTAGACCTTGTGGCCGGTGAAGATGAAGAAGTCGCAGTCGAGCGCCCGCACGTCGATCGGCTGGTGGACGGCGCTCTGCGCGCCGTCGAGCAGCACCGGAACGCCGTGCGCATGCGCGATGCGGACGATTTCCTCCGCAGGCGTCACCGTACCCAGCACGTTCGACATCTGGGTGATCGCCACCATCTTGGTGCGCGGCGTGAACAGCTTCTCGTATTCCTCAAGGAGGAAGTTGCCGTCCTCGTCCACCGGCGCCCACTTGATCACGGCCCCGCGCCGCT
Organism: Methylobacterium sp. WL64; assembly: GCF_008039945.1. Classification (NCBI taxonomy): domain Bacteria; kingdom Pseudomonadati; phylum Pseudomonadota; class Alphaproteobacteria; order Hyphomicrobiales; family Methylobacteriaceae; genus Methylobacterium; species Methylobacterium sp. WL64. Next base: position 80,956 of record NZ_VRVA01000005.1, on the reverse strand, counting down.
CGCGCAGGAAGTGCCACGGCACGATGTTGGAGTGGTGCTCCATGATCGACAGGATGATCTCGTCACCCTCGCCGATCAGCCCGGCCCAGCCCATGCTGGAGGCCACGAGGTTGTAGGCCTCGGTGGCGTTGCGGGTGAAGATGATCTCGTCGGTGGAGGCGGCGTTGAGGAACTGGCGCGTGGTCTCCCGGGCGCCCTCGAACCCCTCCGTGGCGGCGTTCGCCATGAAGTGCAGGCCGCGGTGAACGTTGGCGTAGCCGGTCTCCATGCAGGAGACCATCGCGTCGATGACCTGTCTGGGCTTCTGGGCCGAGGCCGCGTTGTCGAGATAGACCAGCGGCTTGCCATAGACTGTCTGCGACAGGATCGGGAAGTCCTTCCGGACCGCCTCGACATCGTAGCCGGTGGTGAGGACGGGTGCGTTCATGGTCGCGACCTTCTGGGACCTCGAGTCCGTCCCATGGGCCACCTCGATCCGAGGGGCCGAAGCGAAGCGAAGGTCTCGAAGGAGGCCTCCGGAAAGAGCGTCGCGACCCCGATGACCCGCGAACGGGGCTCGGGATTCGCGGAGCCGGCCGATCCTGCGGGAGGACCGGCCGATCGTTCAAGCGCGTGCAGCGAGCCAGGCTTCGATCTCGCCGATCAGCGCTGCGCGGGCACCCTCGTGCGTGACCGATTCGATCGCCTCGCCGACGAAGGCCTGGACCAGGAGGCTCTCGGCCACCGAGCGCGGCAGGCCACGGGCCATCAGGTAGAACAGCAGGTCCTCGTCCGGGGCGCCACAGGTGGCACCATGGCCGCAGGCGACGTCGTCGGCGAAGATCTCCAGCTCCGGCTTGTTCATCATCTGCCCCTCGTCGTTGAGGAGCAGGCAGTCCGACTTCATCTTGCCGTCGGTCTGCTGCGCAGCCTGCCGGACGATGATCTTGCCCTGGAATACCCCGGTGGCATCCCCGTCGATCACCGTCTTGAACATCTCGCGGCCGATGCCGCCCACGGCCGCGTGGTCGGCCAACAGGGTCGAGTCGGCCAGCTGCCCGTTGCCCAGCATCGCCGCGCCGTTGACCACGGCGTTCACGTTTTCACCGGCGACGTGCATGTAGATCTGGTGGCGCGACAGGACGGCACCGGTGACCAGGTTGACCGTCTCCAGCCGGGACTCGTCGTCGAGGCGCACGCTGATCGTCGAGAGTGCGATGGCGGCGTTTCCCTCCCGGTTGAGCCGGGCATGGCGGAAGACGGCCTGCTTGCCGACCCGCACGTCGAGCGCATCGTTCGGCTGGTAGGTCAGGCCGTCCGGACCCTCGTGGCTCTCCAGCACGGTGATCTCGGCGCCGTCGCCGAGATCGACCAGGACCCGCGTCGCCGTGGAGAAACCCTCGGAGCCGCTGCCGATGAAGCGCAGATGCAGGGCCCGCTCGATCTTGGTACCGGGAGCGACCGAGATCAGCGCGCCGTCGGCCAGGAAGGCGGTGTTGAGCTGGTAGATCGGGTTCTCACGTGCCTGCTCCACCGGCGCGAGGAGCCGGAGGCGGATGTCGCTCTTGCCCATCGCGTCGTTGAGCGGCGTCACGGTGAGGCCGGCCGGCAGCCCGTCGAGGTCCGACAGCGGACGGACGAGATGGCCGTTGACGAAGGTCAGATGCGCCGCGTCGAGGCCGGCAAAGCCCTTGGCGGATGCCGCGGCCGCCTGGGCGGCTTCCGCAGACGGGGCCTCGGCCGGCGGCACGGCCTCCTTCATGGCGGCGCGGAGGTCGGTGTACTTGAACGCCTCCACCCGCCGGCTGGGAAGGCCGGCGGCCTCGAAGAAGCGGAACGCCTCCTCGCGGGCGATCGCCTCTTCCGAGGCGAAGCCCTTGCGAGCAGCCTCGAACAGGCTCGACAGCCCGGTCTCGGCGCTGGTGCGCAGGTTCTGGATCTCGGCCATGGGCTTACGCGGCCTCGTTGGTGCGGTACTCGGCGTAGCCAGACGCCTCGAGTTCGAGCGCCAGTTCCTTGCCGCCGGTCTTCACGATCAGGCCCTTCGACATGACGTGCACGGTATCGGGCACGATGTGGTTGAGCAGGCGCTGGTAGTGGGTGATCACCAGGAACGAGCGGCCCTGGGCCCGAAGCGCGTTGACGCCCTCGGAGACGATGCGCAGGGCGTCGATGTCGAGGCCGGAATCGGTCTCGTCGAGCACGCAGAACTTCGGCTCCAGCAGCGCCATCTGGAGGATCTCCATGCGCTTCTTCTCACCGCCGGAGAAGCCGACGTTGAGGGCGCGCTTGAGCATCTCCTTGTTGATCTCGAGCTTGTCGGCGGCGGCGTTGACCTTGCGGATGAAGTCCGGCGTCGAAATCTCGCCCTCTCCGCGGGCGCGGCGCTGGGCGTTGAGGCAGGCCTTGAGGAAGGTCATGGTGCCGACGCCGGGAATCTCCAGCGGGTACTGGAACGCCAGGAAGACGCCGGCCGCGGCGCGCTCGTCGGCGGCCATCTCCAGCACGTTCTGCCCGTCGAGTAGGATCTCGCCGTCGAGGACCTCGTAGTCCTCCTTGCCGGCGATGACGTAGGACAGGGTGGACTTGCCCGACCCGTTCGGCCCCATGATCGCCGCGACCTCGCCGTCGTTCACGGTCAGGTTCAGGCCGTTCAGGATGCGGTTGTCCTCGATCTGCACGACGAGGTTCTTGATTTCCAGCATGTTAGTTCAAGTCCTATCGAACGGCGGATCGGGTTGATGCACCGACCGCGTGCCGTCAGTTCCTTATCGCCGTCACCGAGACGGCCATTTCGAAGGCCTTCAGCTCCGGATGCGGCGCATGAACACCTTCGCGCAATCCGGTCGGCGACCGCGGGGATGCCGCGATCGCCATGGGTATCGACGCCCGTCGGACCTTAGCCGACCGAGCCTTCGAGGCTGATCGAGATCAGCTTCTGGGCCTCGACGGCGAACTCCATCGGAAGCTGCTGCAGCACGTCCCGGACGAAGCCGTTGACGATGAGCGCGGTCGCCTCCTCCTCGGAGAGGCCGCGCTGCAGGCAGTAGAACTTCTGGTCCTCGGAGATCTTCGAGGTGGTCGCCTCGTGCTCGAACACCGCGGACGCGTTCTTCGACTCGATGTAGGGCACGGTGTGCGCCCCGCACTGGTCGCCGATCAGCAGCGAGTCGCAGTTGGTGAAGTTGCGGGCGTTCTTGGCCTTCTTGTGGGCCGAGACCAAGCCCCGGTAGGTGTTCTGCGAACGCCCGGCGGAGATGCCCTTCGAGATGATCCGGCTGGTGGTGTTCTTGCCGAGGTGGATCATCTTGGTGCCGGAATCGACCTGCTGCATGCCGTTCGATACTGCGATCGAATAGAACTCGCCGCGGGATTCGTCGCCACGCAGGATACAGGACGGGTACTTCCAGGTGATCGCCGAGCCGGTCTCGACCTGGGTCCAGGAGATCTTGGAGCGGGCGCCGCGGCAATCACCGCGCTTGGTGACGAAGTTGTAGATGCCACCCTTACCTTCGTTGTCGCCCGGGTACCAGTTCTGGACCGTCGAGTACTTGATCTCGGCGTCGTCCAAAGCGACCAGCTCGACCACCGCGGCGTGGAGCTGGTTGTCGTCGCGCTTCGGGGCGGTGCAGCCCTCGAGGTACGAGACGTACGAGCCCTTGTCGGCGATGATCAGCGTGCGCTCGAACTGGCCGGTGTCGCGCTCGTTGATGCGGAAGTAGGTCGACAGCTCCATCGGGCAGCGGACGCCCGGCGGGATGTAGACGAACGAGCCGTCGGAGAAGACCGCAGAGTTCAGCGTCGCGAAGAAGTTGTCGGTCGAGGGCACCACCGTGCCCAGGTACTTCTTCACCAGCTCGGGATATTCCTGCACGGCCTCGGAAATCGGCATGAAGATCACGCCGGCCTTCGAGAGCTCCTTCTTGAAGGTCGTGGCCACCGAAACCGAATCGAACACGGCGTCGACTGCGACGCGGCGCTCCGGCGCGATGCCTTCCAGCACCTCGACCTCACGCAGCGGGATGCCGAGCTTCTCGTAGGTCTTCAGGATCTCCGGATCGATCTCGTCGAGCGACATCGCCGCCGGGCGCTTGGGCGCGGCGTAGTAGTAGATGTCGCTATAGTCGACCTTGTCGTACGCGACACGCGCCCACTCCGGCTCCTTCATGGTGAGCCAGCGGCGATAGGCGTCGAGGCGCCATTCGAGCAGCCATGCCGGCTCGTTCTTCTTGGCCGAGATGAAGCGCACGACGTCCTCGGAGATGCCCTTGGCGGACTTCTCCATCTCGATGGTGGTCTCGAACCCGTACTTGTACTGGTCGAGGTCGATCGAGCGGACCCGGTCGATTGTTTCCTGCACGGCAGGCATGAGCATCTCCTGGCAAGCCCGGTTTCAAGGACCGGGAAGCGTCTTTCGGAAAGCGTGGGACGCGGCTGATTCAGGCCGCGTACCCTCGCCGCTTATATAGGGGCTGCAAGACCCGTTCGAAGGCGTCGAGAAAGCATGACGCATCCTCGTCCACCGTGTTCCAGCCGAGGCTGACGCGCAGCGCGCCCCCGGCAAGCTCGGGCGCGACGCCCATCGCCGACAGTGTCGCCGAACGTGCGACTTTGCCCGACGAGCAGGCCGAGCCCGACGACACCGCCACGCCGGCGAGGTCGAAGGCGATCAGGGCGGCGGGCGCGTCGAGGCCCGGAACCGCGAAGCTCAGCGTGTTCGGTAGTCGCGGCGCGCCGGCCGCGAACACCACGGCCTCCGGGGCGCGGACGCGCAGGCCGGCTTCGATCCGGTCGCGCAAGCCGGCGAGGCGAACGCCCTCCGGCACGAGGGCTTCGGTCGCGATCCGGGCCGCCTCGCCCATACCAACGATCGCCGGCAGGCACTCGGTTCCGCAGCGCTGGCGCCGCTCCTGCCCGCCACCGCGGAGGAACGCCGCGTCCAGGGCGACACCGTCGGCCAGGATCATCGCGCCGACCCCCTTGGGGGCCGCGAATTTGTGCCCCGACAGCGTGAGCGCGTCGATTCCCAGGGTCGCCATGTCGAAGGCGACCTTGCCAACCGCCTGAACGGCATCGGTGTGGACCAGGGCCCGGCCATGCGCGCGGGCCAGGGCGACGACGTCGGACAGGGGCTGGATCGCGCCGGTCTCGTTGTTGGCCGCATGGACCGAGATCAGCACGCTCTCGTCCGCGAGCGCGCCGAGGCGTTGTTGGAGGACGAGGAGATCGATCACGCCCTCGGGTGTGACCGGTATTTCCTCGACTGCGTCTCGGGAGAATCGGTGTCCTGCGGCAACGCAGGGGTGCTCGGTGGCGGAATGGAGCAGCCGCGTCGGCTTCGGCTGGCCGCGCCGGCCGAGGGCGCCGGACAGAACCGCATTCGCGGCCTCCGTCCCGCCGCTGGTGAACACCACCTGCGCCGGCCGGGCATTCACGAGGGCTGCGACCTGACCGCGGGCCGCTTCCAGGGCGGCGCGGGCAGCCCGGCCCTCTTGATGGATCGAGGACGGGTTGCCGGGCAGCATCAGCGCGCGCGCCACCGCTTCCGCCACGGCGGGGCGGACGGGGGCGGTCGCGTTGTGATCGAAATAGGCGCGGGCCCGGCTCATGCTGATTCCGTGTGGTCCCCTGCATACGGCGCGTGACAATTCCTTGCCCGCGGACCGGCTCGCCGTGCTAAGGCGCGCCGACAAATGAGATGTCGCCAACCGAACGGCTGGTGCAGAGAACTGGCACCGCGTGCCCGCTCACCTACATTAGAATAGTTCTAATCGCCTAGAACTGTTCTAAGAGCGTTTGTATGGTGTGCGTGCGGCGAGTCAAGGCTGCCTCTTCACTGCCCGAGATCGCGCGGCCGGCGACCGCTGAAACGAGAGTTGAACGATGCCTGAAGTCATCTTCACCGGCCCGGCCGGACGTCTGGAAGGCCGCTATCAGGCCCCCAAGAAGCGCGGCGCGCCGATTGCCATCGTCCTGCACCCGCACCCCCAGTTCGGGGGTACGATGAACAATCAAATTGTGTACAATCTTTTCTACACCTTCGCCAATCGCGGCTTTGCAGCCCTGCGTTTCAATTTTCGCGGGGTCGGCCGCAGCCAGGGCGCGTTCGACCACGGTTCGGGTGAGCTCTCCGACGCGGCCGCGGCCCTCGACTGGGTGCAGTCGGTCAACCCGGAGGCGAAGTCGTGCTGGATCGCCGGCGTGTCGTTCGGCGCCTGGATTGGCATGCAGCTGCTGATGCGGCGTCCCGAGATCGAGGGCTTCATCTCAATCGCCGCGATGGCCAACCGCTTCGACTTCACCTTCCTGGCCCCTTGCCCCTCCTCCGGCCTGTTCGTGCACGGCTCCGAGGATCGCGTCGCGCCGGCCCGGGACGTCATGCCGGTGATCGAGAAGGTGAAGGTGCAGAAGGGCGTGATCATCGAGCACCAGATGGTCGAGGGCGCCAACCACTTCTTCGACGGCAAGGTCGACGAACTGACTCAGACGGTGGACACTTACCTCGACAAGCGCCTGGGGAAGCGTGAGGAGGCCGCCTGACGCCGCAGGTCCCGCGCCTTGACGGGGGCAGGCCCGGGGAATACGGCGCGGGCTTCGAACGTCGCGACTGAACCTTTGCAGGTCTGATGACTGAAAGCTTGTCCGACCAACCCGTGGTGCTGCTGGTGGAGGATGACGGCCTCCTGCTCATGGAGGCGTCCGATACCCTGGCGGATGCCGGCTTCACCGTGCTGGAGGCCAGCCACGCCGACAAGGCGCTGAAGGTCCTGGAAAACCGCGACGATGTCGGCGTCCTGATGACGGATGTCGACATGCCGCAGGGCTCGATGGACGGGTTCGCCCTGGCCCGCCTCGTGGCGCATCGCTGGCCGACCATCCCCGTCCTCGTCGTATCCGGCATGGGCACCCCCGGCCCCAACGACATGCCGGAGGGGGCCCGCTTCATTCCGAAGCCCTACGAGCCCACGACCCTGGTCCGAACCCTGCAGGCCTTCATCCGTCGCGCGGCGTGAAGCCTCCTCCGGCTCGGGCGCGTCGACGATCCGGGCGCCGTACAGCCGACCGAGAGCCATGACGGATACCAGCCGACAGCACCGCTTCGCGACCCGGGCCATCCATGCCGGCGCGGCGCCCGATCCCGCCACCGGCGCGCGGGTCCAGCCGATCTACTTCACCAACGGCTTCGTGTTCGATTCCACCGAGCAGGCGGCGGACATCTTCGCGGGCCGCCGGTCCGGGTTCTCGTACTCGCGCGGGTCGAACCCGACGGTGGCCGCCCTGGAGCGCCGGGTCGCCGACCTGGAGGGCGCCAAGGCCGGCGTCGCGGTCTCCTCCGGGCAGTCGGCGATGATGCTGGTGCTGATGACCCTGATGAAGAGCGGCGACGCCTACGTGGCCTCGCCGCGGCTGTTCGGCGGCTCGCTGGGCCTGATGCGCCGACTCGACGGCCGCTACGACCTGAAGCCCCGTTTCGCCGCCGGCATGCGGCCGGAGGATTTCGAGGCGGCGATCACGCCGGAATGCCGGGCCATCTTCTGCGAGTCGATCGTGAACCCGTGCGCCTCGGTGGTGGACCTCGACGGGATCGCCGCGGTAGCTCGTCGCCACGGCCTGCCCCTCGTGGTCGACAACACCCTGGCCTCGCCGGCCCTGATCCGGCCGATCGAGCACGGTGCGGACATCGTCTGGCACTCGACCTCGAAGTTCTTGAGCGGTTCGGGCCAGACCATCGGCGGCATGATCTGCGATGCCGGCTCCTTCGACTGGACCCGGACCACCGGCTACAACCTGATCACCGACCCCTGGCCGGACTACGACGGCTTGGTCCTGACCAAGAGCTTCCCCGAGACGCCCTTCGCGGCGGCCTGCCGGTTCTTCGGCCTGCGCGATCTCGGCCCCGGTCTGTCGCCGATGAACGCCTTCCTGACCCTGATGGGCATCGAGACCCTGCCGTTGCGCATGGAACGCCACTGCGCCAACGCGCGGGCCGTGGCAGCCTTCCTGCAGGACCACCCGGCGGTGGCCTGGGTGAGCTATCCCGGACTGCCGGGGCAGATTGGGGAAGACCTCGCCCGGCGCTACACCCCGCAGGGACCGGGCTCGATCTTCACCTTCGCGCTGAAGGGCGGTGAGCCGGCGGCCCTGGCGTTCATCGCCGGGCTCGAACTGATCTCGCACCTGGTCAACATCGGCGAGATCAAGTCGCTGGCGATTCACCCGTCCTCGACGACGCACCGGCAATTGCCCGAGGGCGAGAAGGCCGCCGCGCAGGTCGGCCCCGAGACCGTGCGTCTCTCGATCGGCCTGGAGAACGAGGCCGACCTGATCGCCGACCTCAGCCAAGCCCTCGACAAGCTCGGCTGAGAGGGGATCGCTCCCCTCCCCTCTGTTGGCCCGATGTGGAGCGGTGCTACCGCCGCCGCTCCAGGATCGACACGTAGTTGGCCACCGCGGCCCCGCCCATGTTGAAGATCCCGGCCAGGTTCGCGCCTGGGACCTGCATCTCGCCCGCCTCGCCCATGAGCTGGAGGCAGGCCATCACGTGCATCGAGACGCCGGTGGCGCCGACCGGATGGCCCTTGGACTTCAGCCCGCCCGACGGATTGATCGGCAGCCGGCCGCCCTTCTCGGTCAGCCCCTCGCGGACGACGCGATAACCCTGGCCGGGTTCGGCCAGCCCCATCGCCTCGTACTCGATGAGTTCGGCGATGGTGAAGCAATCGTGCGTCTCCACGAACGACAGGTCGTCGTTGCCGATCCCGGCCTGCGCGCGCGCCTTCTCCCAGGCGAGCCGGGCGCCCTTGAACGCGGTCGGGTCCCGGCGCGACAGGGGGAGGATGTCGTTGACGTGCGCACGGGCGCGGAAGCCGACGGCGCGGGCCAACCCTTCCGCCGTCTCGGCATCGGCCACCACCAGGGCGGCGGCGCCGTCGGAGATCAGCGAGCAGTCGGTGCGCCGCAGCGGTGCCGCCACGTAGGGGTTCTTCTCGGAGACTTTGTTGCAGAACTCGAAGCCCAGGTCTTTCCTGAGCTGCGCGTAGGGGTTGCCTACACCGTTGCGGTGGTTCTTGGCGGCGATCCGGGCCAGTTCCTCGCTGCGGTCGCCGTAGCGCTGGAAGTAGCCGGCCGCGATCCGCCCGAACACGCCCGCGAAGCCGCCCTCGATGTCGGCCTCCTCTTTCCGGTAGGAGGCGCCGAGCAGGATGTCGCCGGTCTCGGCCACGGATTTCGCCGTCATCTTCTCGGCGCCGACCACCAGGGCGATCCGCCCGCGGCCGCTATCGACGAAATCGAGGGCCGCGTAGAGCGCCGCCGAACCGGTGGCGCAGGCGTTCTCCAGATGCGTCGCCGGTGCATGGGCGAGGCCCGGCCGAGTGAGCGCGACTTGCGACCCCTCGAAGCCCTGCTTCGAGAAGCCGGTGTTCATGACGCCCACATAGATCCCGTCGACCTGGGAATCCTCGACGCCGGCATGAGCCAACGCCTCGCCGGACACCCGCGCGATCAGGCCCTCGACATCCGGCTCCTCGAGCTTGCCGAACGGTGTGTGGGCCCAGCCCACGATACAGGCGCGCGTCATGCTCTTCGACTCCTCCCGATCCTTCACCGAACGATGGCCCCGGCGTGCCCGGGGATCAAGCGGCCGGCCTCAGCCCGGCTCGCCCTCCCCGATCAGGAAGTCGAAGTCGCATCCCTCCGGCGCTTGCGTGACGGTGCGCCGGTAGAGTGCCTTGTAGCCACGCTTGGGAGCGGGCGGCGGTTGATGGCCGGCGAGGCGGCGGGCGATCTCGGCCTCGTCCACCAGCAGGTCGATCCGCTTGTCGCGGATCGACAGGCGGACCCGGTCGCCGTCGCGCACGGCTCCGAGCGGACCGCCGATGGCCGCCTCCGGGGCGATGTGCAGCACGATCGACCCGAAGGCGGTGCCGGACATCCGGGCGTCCGAGATCCGCACCATGTCCTTCACCCCCGCCCTGGCGAGCTTCTTGGGGATCGGCAGGTAGCCCGCCTCGGGCATGCCGGCGGCGTGCGGCCCGGCATTCTGCAGCACCAGCACATCCCCCGGCGCCACGTCGAGGTCCGGGTCGTCGATTCGGCGGCTCAGGTCTTCGAGGCCGGTGAACACCACCGCTCGCCCCTCGGATTCGAACAGCTCCGGCGTCGCGGCGGCGCGCTTGAAGATCGCTCCGTCCGGGGCCAGGTTGCCGCTGAGCGCCACTAGGCCGCCTACCGGGGAGACCGGATCGTCGAAGGCTCGGATCACCGCGCGGTCGACCCAGCCGGCCGGTTCGTCCAGACGCTCGGCCAGGGTGCGGCCCTCCACGTCCACGGTGTCGAGATGCAGGAGCGGGCGCAGCTCTCGCAGCAGCGCACCCATGCCGCCCGCGGCGTGGAAATCCTCCATGTAGCCCTCGCCCACGGGCTTCAGGTCGACCAGCACCGGGGTCTCGTCCGAGATTTCGTTGAAGCGCCCGGACGGGATGCGGATTCCGAGGCGCCCGGCGATGGCCGTGAGGTGCACGATGGCGTTGGTGGAGCCCGATACCGCCATCAGGACCCGGATCGCGTTCTCGACCGATCTCTGCGTGATGACCTGCGCCGGCGTGATCTTGGTCTGGATCAGCCGCACCGCGGCGCGTCCGGTCTCTTCGGCGGCCACCAGCCGGTCCGAATGCACGGCCGGGATCGCGGCGGTCCCGGGCAGCGACATGCCGAGCGCCTCGGCGATGCAGGCCATGGTCGAGGCCGTGCCCATCACCGCGCAGGTGCCGGCCGTGACCGAGAGCCGGCCCTCGACCTCGGCGATTTCCTCCGAATCTACCGTTCCAGCCCGGTACTTGGCCCAGAAGCCCCGGCAATCCGTGCAGGCGCCGAGCCGCTGGCCGCGATGACGGCCGGTGGACATCGGGCCGGTCACGACCTGGATCGCGGGCAGGCCGGCCGAGGCCGCCCCCATGAGCTGAGCCGGCACGGTCTTGTCGCAGCCGCCGATCAGGACCACCGCATCCATCGGCTGGGCCTGGATCATCTCCTCCGTGTCCATGGCCATGAGGTTGCGGTACATCATGCTGGTCGGGTTGAGGAAAACCTCTCCGAGCGACACGGTCGGGAACGGCAGCGGCAGGGCCCCGGCAGCCAGCACCCCGCGCGAGACCGCCTCGACCAGTTCCGGCATGCCGCGATGGCAGTTGTTGAACCCGGACGGCGTCATGGCAATGCCGACCACCGGCTTGTCGAGGAGCGTGCGCGAGATGCCCATGGACCGGGCGAAGGAGCGGCGCAGGTAGCGGGCGAAATCGCGATCGCCGTAATTGGTCAGACCCCGGTCGAGGCCGTGGGGTTCGGCGGTGACGGCGTCTTCGCTCATCGCTTCGATTCCTGAGACGGGTTTCTGCTCAGCGCAGGTGAAACGCGATCCAGGCGACCGCGCCGAATACCATGGCGGTGATCAACCATTGCGCGAATACGCGATAGCGGATTCTCACGCCGCGAAAAGCTCCGGATGGCGGGCGCGCAGCGCCAGGACCAGCGTCAACGTCTTGAGATCGGTGAGTTCGGCCCGGTCCGCCATCCCGGCGAGGTCAGCGAGCGGCATTTCCACAATCCGGATGTTCTCGTGCTCGCCCTCGGCGCCGCCGCCGTCCTCGGCGCGGTCGGCCTTGCCGTAGGGGGCGAGGTAGAGATGCAGCTTTTCGGTGGTCAAGCTGGCGCAGGAATAGGTCGCGCCGACGAATTCGAGCGCGTGCAGGCGCAAGCCGACCTCCTCCAGCACCTCCCGGCGGCCGTTCTCCTCCGGGCTGCCGTCGTCGATGAGGCCGGCCGGCGCCTCCAGTTGGACCTGCTCGCCGGCCGCGAACAGGGGTGGCACCCGCAGCTCCCGCACCAGCGTGGCGACCCGCCGCTCCGGATCGTAGGGTAGAACACCAACCGAATTGCCGTGATCCTCGATCTCGCGCTCGACCACGGCGCCGTCTGCGAGACGCACCTTGGCGATCCCGAATCGGCTCCAGCCCTCGTGGACGAACCGGACGTCCAGGATCTCGGCTTTCATGACGTATCCCCGCCCGTGGGCCGCCGCGCGGCACAGAAAGCCCTACACCAGGATGGGCAATCCGGTTCCGAAGGAGGTGCTGCGCATGTAACGCTCAGGCACGGCGGCTTTCGGCCGACACGCGCTCGGGCCGCTCGCGGCTCGACCTGGTTCGCTAGGGCTGTTTAGGGAGGAAAGTGGTGCCGGAGGAGGGATTTGAACCCCCGACCTTCGCTTTACGAAAGCGCTGCTCTACCACTGAGCTACACCGGCAACCGGCGAGATCGGCGCACCGATCTCGAACCTCTGCCCCGAGCGCCCCGAGGGCCGTTCGAGCCAGACATCCGTGACGGTTTGCGCCGTCCCGGACGTGGCAGGCTCATAGCGGTCCGACCGGCGCAAGGCAAGGCCGATGGTCGGATGAAGACCCTCAGGCCTGACGATCGGCAGCCAGTTCGTCCAGCAGGAACGCCCGCACCTCCCCCCGGTCGATCCCTGGAGCGATGAAGCTCTGGCCGATGCCGCGGGCAAGGATGAAGGTCAGGGCGCCGTCGCGGACCTTCTTGTCCTGGGCCATCGCTTCGAGGATGGCGTCGGCGTCGCCGCATCCGCCCGGAACCGCCTGGAGGCGGGTCGGCAGGCCGGCGAGCGCCAGGTGGTTGGCGACGCGGCCGGCATCCTGCCCGGCGCAGAGCCCGAGCCGGGCCGAGAACCGGAAGGCCAGGGCGAGACCGATCGCGACGCCCTCTCCATGGACCAGCCGGGCCGACTCGTAGCCCGTGAGCCGCTCCAGGGCGTGCCCGAACGTGTGTCCGAGGTTGAGCAGCGCGCGCTCGCCGTCCTCGCGTTCGTCCCGGGTCACCACGCTGGCCTTGGCTCGGCAGCATGCGGCCACGGCCTCGTCACGCTCCGGACCGCCCGCGAAAATCCCGCGCCAGTTGGCCTCGCACCAGTCGAAGAAGCCGGCATCGGCGATCAGCCCGTACTTGGCGACCTCGGCGTAGCCGGCACGCATCTCGCGCTCGGACAGGGTGTCGAGGGCCCCCGTGTCGGCCAGCACCAGGCGCGGCTGATGGAAGGCGCCGACCAGGTTCTTGCCGAGCGGCGCGTTGATCCCGGTCTTGCCGCCCACCGAGGAATCGACCTGGGCGAGCAGGCTGGTTGGGACCTGCACGAAGCGTACGCCCCGGCGCAGGGTGGCAGCCGCGAAACCGGCGAGATCCCCGACCACGCCGCCCCCGAGGGCGACCACGAGATCGCCGCGTTCGACCTTCAGCGCCAGCAGGCCGTCGCAGACCTGCGCGTAGCCCGCGTAGGATTTCGAGCTTTCGCCGGGCGCCACCGTGACGAAACCCGCGTTCAGGCCCGCCCGCTCCAGGCTGTCGCGCAGCCGCTCGCCATAGAGCGCCCCGACATTCTCGTCGGTGACGATCGCCGCCCGCCGGCCCCCGAGGGCCGCCACCTGCGCGCCGGCCGTCTCGATCAGGCCACGCCCGATCAGGATGTCGTAGTCGCGCCCGGCATCGAGGGGCACGTGGACCGTCAGGGGAACCGGTTGGGTCGATGGCTCGGTCACGGACAGGCTCGCTTGGGCGTCACTGGGCGGCGATGGGGCGCGGGGCGGCGGCATTCATGTGGGCGTCCAGCGCCTCCAGCACGTCCTGGACGACCCGGTCGTGCGAGACCTCCCGGGAGATCACCACCACGTCGGCGGCCGCGTAGACCGGGTGGCGGACCGCCATCAGGTCGCGCATCGTCGCCTCGGGATCGTCGGTGTGGAGCAGGGGCCTGTTGCCGCGCTTGCGCACCCGCCGCATCAGCACGTCGAGATCGGCCTTCAACCAGACCGAGATGGCGGATTCCCGGATGCGCACCCGCGTCGCCTCGCGCAGGTAGGCGCCGCCGCCGGTGGCCAGCACGAGGGGGCCGGCGCGCAGGAGGCGCGAGATCACGCGCTCTTCGCCGTCGCGGAAGCTCGGCTCGCCGTAGATCGCGAAGATATCGGGGATGGTCAGGCCGGCCGCCGCCTCGATCTCGCTGTCGGCATCCTTGAAGATCAGTCCGAGCCGACTGGCCAAGCGCCGGCCGACCGTGCTCTTGCCCGCCCCCATCAAGCCGACGAGCACGATCGAGCGCAGGCCCAGCGCCCGGCGCAGGCGCGCCTCGATCGGTTCCCCGACGTCCTCTTCGTTCATCGACGGCAGCATCGCATGATCGTGGCGTCTCCGGCTCCCTATCGCCGCCCCGTACGCGCCTCGCCGGGGGGCTTCCAATCCTGTGCCAGGCTCTTAGCGCGATTCAAGCGGCCTGCGAAACGCATCGCTGTGTCCTTCCAGGCCTTGTCAGCGCCGTGATCGCATGTTCGAAACCGAGCCTTCGTGACATTTCGGGGGAGATTTCCGCGCGCTCCCTCCCCGTCGACTGCGCTCGTCTGCCCGAGGTTCGACCGACGTGCCGACCCTGTTCCGTTTCTTCGCTACCCTCGCGATCCTGGCCGGCCTCGTCTTCGCGGCGATGTTCGCGCTGGCCAACTTCGTGGTGCCGACCCCCCGGGAGATGACCGTGACCATCCCGGCCTCGAAGCTCCAACCGGGCAGCCGTTGAGCGCGGCCGTCGCCGGCGGCGCGGCTCCACCCCCGTCCCCGGGGGTCGCCGCCTATCTCGACATGCTGGCCGCCGAGCGCGGTGCCGGCGCCAACACGCTGGCCGCCTACAGGCGCGACCTCGACGATTACCTCGCCTATCTCGGGCGCGCGGGCATCCCGCTCGAAGAGGCCGATACGCACAGTCTCCGGGCCTTCGTGGCCGACCTGGAGACCAGGGGGTTGATGGCGTCGTCGGCGGCCCGGCGCCTATCGTGCGTGCGCGGCTTCCACAAGTTTCTCTACGCTGAGGGATACGCCGAGGCCGATCCGAGCGTCGCCGTCTCGGGGCCGCGCCGGGGCCGCACGCTCCCGAAAGTGCTGTCGATCGCCGAGGTGGACGGGCTTCTTGCCACCGCCCACGCGGCGGCATCCGCCGACGAGCAGCCCGGCCCGGCGCGCCGGGCCCGCCGGATGGTCTGCCTGCTCGAGCTTCTCTACGCGACCGGCCTGCGCGTCTCGGAACTCGTCGCCCTCCCGCGCACCGCCGGCGCCACCCGCGAGCGCTACCTGTTCATCAAGGGCAAGGGTGGCCGAGAGCGTCTCGTCCCGCTGACGGAGGCGTCCAGGGCCGCGATGACCGCCCACCTCGCTGCGGTGCCGGAGGAGTCCCCCTGGCTGTTTCCCGCCGACAGCGACAGCGGCCACCTCACCCGGCAGGCCTTCGCCCGCGACCTCAAGGCCGTCGCGCTGGCCGCGGGCTTGCGCCCCGACCGCGTCAGCCCGCACGTCCTGCGCCACGCCTTCGCCAGTCATCTGCTGCAGAACGGGGCCGACCTGCGCATCGTTCAGGAGTTGCTCGGCCACGCCGATATCTCGACGACGCAGATCTACACGCACGTCCTCGATGAACGCCTGAAAGCGATGGTACGAGATCTGCACCCGTTGATGGATGGCTGAACGTCGCAGAGGATCTGTGGCACGTCCGCGGTCCACGAGAATTGTACAGGTTTGACGAACTGACTAAGAGTGCCCTTCGGCATACCGGTACGATAGGCCGCCTTTACCAGAGAGAGTCCACCCCATGTCAGGCCCGACTGCTCCGCAGAGCGGCGCTGCGCCAACCACCAAGGCGGGTCAGGCGTCCGTCGACCAGCTATCGCAGCGGGACCGGCAGCGTCTCGACAACCAATTGTGCTTCGCGGTCTACGCCGCCGCGCACGCCTTCGGCCGTGCCTATCGCAACCTCCTCGGCCAGCACGAGCTGACATACCCGCAATATCTCGTCCTGCTGGTCCTGTGGGAAGAGGACGGCCTGTCGGTCAAGGAGATCGGCAACCGCCTGTTCCTCGATTCCGGGACCCTGACGCCGTTGCTCAAGCGCCTGGAAGCCTCCGGTCGCGTGCGGCGCGCTCGCGACCGGGCCGACGAGCGGCAGGTCAGCATCTTCCTCACGCCCGCCGGAGCCAAGCTGCGCGACGTGCTTGCCTGCCTCCCCGACGAGGCGGGCGACAGGACCGGCCTGAACGTGCAGGGCCGGAAGGATCTGCTGAACGATCTGGTGACCCTGCGGCTCGGGCTTCAAGCCGGGCTGATCCCAGAATAGCACGCCGTCTCGAGCCTCGATCCGCTCATCGGGCGGTCCTGAACGACGGAAGGCACCCGCGCGGCTGCGCGGATGCCTTCGTTTGGAGGTCAGACCTTGGAGCGAGGGCTCAGGACTGCGTCTTGAGGTAGGCGATCACGTCGTTGATCTTCTTGTCGTCGGGGTAGCCCTGGAAGATCATCTTGGTGCCGGGCACCTTGGTCTTCGGGTTCTTCAGCCACTCGTGAAGGTTGGCCTCGTCCCAGGTGATGCCGGAATTCTTCAGCGCGGCGGAGTAGTTGTAGCCCTCGTAGGTGCCGGCCTTGCGCCCGACGACGCCCTTCAGGTCCGGACCGACGCCGTTCTTCTGAAAGTTGTGGCAGGCCTTGCACGGGGCGAACGCCTTCTCGCCGGCAGCCGCGTCACCGGCCTCCTGGGCCTGCGCGGAGAACGGGAGCAAGGCAGCGAGAACGGCGCCGAGAATGAGTGAACGCATGGATTTCCTCCTTTTGGCCGCTGTCGCGGCAGCGTTTAAAACAGAGCTTTCCTGCCTGGAACAGCTCTAAATGATTACACGCAGATGGTGCAACGGCCTAGCCTCGCGAGGTCGTCGTCCCGCCGCATGCGCTGGCGACCAAACCTTCAACGGCGGGGCCCGCCCTCGGCGGCCTGCGGCCGATGGAAGCTGGATCGGGATGGGGCGACAGCGCCCGGTGTCGGCTGGGCGGTTGCGCTCCGCTCAGGCGAAGTCATAGACAAGGCCGTCGCCTCGCGTCCTTCGCGGCGCCGGGAGTGCCCACGATGACCTTCCGCGTCCTGGCGATCTTTGTGACGCTCTGCGGTCTTGTCGGAATCGTGATCGCGCTCGTCGACGAGCCGGATCGCTTGTCGGTCGCGGTGGGCAAGCTCGGCGAGGGCGGCATGTGGACGGCGCTGGCCGCCTTCGTGGGGATCGCGGCCTTGCTCGGCTACCGGCGACGCGACACGGGACGACCGCATCGACCTTTGGGACGTCGTCGCTGAGGCGCAGTCTCCCCGCTCAAAGTCCGTAGAAACCGCGATACCAGGCGGCGAAACGCGCGATGCCGAGATTCAGCGGTGTCGCCGGCCGGAAGCCGGTGTCGCGGGCGAGGTCGTCGATATCCGCGAAGGTGGCCGGCACGTCGCCGGGCTGCATCGGCAGCAGGATCGTCTCGGCCTTGCGTCCGAGCGCCTCCTCGAGAAGCGCGATCATCTGCATCAGCTCCACCGGCCCGTTGTTGCCGATGTTGTAGATCCGATACGGCGCCGCGCTGGTGCCCGGATCCGGATCCGCTCCGCTCCAGTCCGGGTTGGCCGCGGCCGGTCTTTCGGCCAGGGCGGCGATCCCCTCGACGATGTCGTCGATATAGGTGAAGTCGCGCCGCATCCGGCCCTCGTTGAACACCTGGATCGGTTCCCCGGCCAGGATCGCGCGGGCGAACAGGGACATCGCCATGTCCGGTCGGCCCCAGGGTCCGTACACGGTGAAGAAGCGCAGGCCGGTGGTCGGCAGCCGGTAGAGGTGGCTGTAGCTGTGGGCCATCAGCTCGTTGGCCTTCTTGGTGGCCGCGTAGAGGCTCACCGGATGGTCGACGTTCTGGTGGATTGAGAACGGCATCGCCGTGACCGCCCCGTAGACCGAGCTCGATGACGCGTAGAGCAGGTGCTCGACGCCGCCGTGGCGGCAGGCCTCGAGGATATTGAGGAAGCCGACGAGGTTGCTCGCCGCGTAAGCCTGCGGGTTCGTCAGCGAGTAGCGCACGCCGGCCTGCGCGGCGAGGTGGACGACGGTTCGAAAGCCGTGCCGGACGAACAGCGCATCGAGGCCGGCCGTGTCGGTCAGGTCGAGGCGCGCGAAGCTGTAGCCCGGGAACGGATCGAGGCGCCGGAGCCGCGCCTCCTTCAGGCCGACATCGTAATAAGCGTTGACGTTATCGAGGCCCACGACCTGCCGGCCAGCCTCCAGGAATCGCAGCGCGAGCGCGTTGCCGATGAAGCCGGCGACGCCCGTGATCAGGACAGGGGGCAGGGACATGATCGGACGCCGAGGGCGGGCCGTCCCGCAGGGGTCGGCGCTCTCTATCACGGGCAGGCCGACGATTCACCCGCGCCGGCTTCCTCAATAGAGGTGTCTTGTGACGCGAGCCCGGCGGCGCCTATCCTTCCGATCCGTGACGACCCACCACAGACCACTGCCGGACAGCCTGACCCGCATTCTCGCTGCCCCTCCCGGCGGTGCGCGCGGCGCGGCGCGGTCATCCGCGGAGTCTCGCGCCGACGGACCTGGGCAGGTCTCGGCGCACCATGCGCTGGAATCCGCGCTCCTACGCGGCTTCGTCTACGTGACCTCGGGGCTGGTCTGGCTCCTCGTCCTCGGCCTGGTCGTGCGTCACGTCATGCGCTGAGCGCCGGACTGCCGGGTGGTGGCCTGTGGATATCGAACGACTCGCAATTGTTCGGCTTCGAAGACTGGTAAGTCCGCGGCCAAGTCGGGTATTGGGCGACGCGAGAGCGGGGCGCCGTGATCCCGGCCCATCGTACCGGGCGGGACTGTCGACAAGGATCGGACGATGTCTCTGACGGGGCGATTCTGGTTCCGCAAATCCTGGACGGGGCGACTCGTCCTGCTGGTCGAGGAGGTGCGGCCGCGCTGGTTCGGTCGTGGCGCCGGAAAGCCGCGCTGGCGCAACGCCCGACTGATGGACTTCGCGGAGCCCGAATTGCGGCCGCTGATGGCCATGGAGAAGCTCCACCGCACGGGGGGCGCCTCCGCCACCGTGCACACCCTCCGACCGGTCGCCGCCGCTCCGGCGCGGAGCGCCGCCAACGGCTGAGTCCGGTTGCTGATTGCGGCCGCCTCGATCCCCATCTGGTGCCTGCCGCCCCGCGGGGGCGGTCGACACCCGGGGTTGAAGGCCATGCCGCGCTACTTCTTCCACACGCAGATCGGCGACGACGTGATCACCGATGCGACCGGCGTCGCTCTGCGCGATCCGGATCAGGCCTGGGAGAAGGCCCAGGACACGATCCGTGCGGCCCTGGCCGAGGCCCGGGATCAGGCTAGGCTCCTGACCGCCTGCCTGGTGGTCACCGACGAAGCCGGCGACGTCGTTCTGGAATTCCCGTTCAGCGAGGTCGTATCGCTGCCGCCGGACGCGGATCCGACCCTGCATTGAGCGCCCCGCCCCGCGCGCCCTACATCGCGGCGGCCGTCACACGAGGAGCGCCGCCCGAATGGATTCGCCACCGAACGACCTCGACACGCATGCGCTCGGCAAGGCCGCGCCCGGAAAGGGTCTGGCCCGCGAGGCCTGCCCCTATGCCGAAGGCACCGAAGCCCGAGACCGCTGGCTTGCGGGCTACGACGAAGCCGTCTCCGATGGCGCCGAGCCGGTGACGGGGGGAATCGCCAAGCATCCGCCGGCCGGGGAGCCGACTCGCTGATGGATGCCACGACGCAGGTACACGCCGCCGCACCGGCCCACCCCGGCCTCGACCGCAAGGCGGTCGGGGCCGTGGTGCTCGGCAACGCCCTCGAATTCTACGATTTCACGGTCTACGCGTTCTTCGCGAAACCGATCGGCGAAGCATTCTTTCCGGCCACCGACCCGACGCACAGCCTGCTGGCGTCGCTCGCCCTGTTCGGCGTCGGCTACGTGATGCGGCCGATCGGCGGCGTGCTGATCGGCGCCTTCGCGGATCGGGCCGGGCGAAAGCCGGCGATGCTGATCACCATCGCGCTGATGGCGCTCGGCATGCTGATGCTGGCCGCATGCCCGTCCTACGCGGCGATCGGCGGCTGGGCACAGGTGATCGTCATCGCGGGCCGTCTCATCCAGGGCCTCGCGCTCGGCGGCGAGGTCGGCCCGTCCACCGCCTACCTGCTCGAGGCGGCGCCGCCGGCCAAGCGTGGCTTCGTCACCAGCTGGCAGATCGCCAGCCAGGGCTGCGCGGCGCTGTTCGCCGGCATCATCGCGACCATCCTGGCCCTCGTGGTCGGCGATCAGGCGATGTCGGCCTGGGGCTGGCGGCTGATGTTCGCGCTCGGCCTCTGCGTCGTCCCGGTCGGCCTCGTGATCCGCAGCCACCTGCCCGAGACCGCCGGCGCCGAGGAGGATCCCAACGCGGCCCCCTCGACCCTCGCGGTGGTCGGGCGTCTCCTGCGCGAGCACGGCCGCCTGCTGGGCCTGACCTTCCTGGTCATCGCTGCCTCCACGGTGTCGAACGCCGTCGGCACCAACATGCCGGTCTATGCCGGCGCGACCCTGGGCCTGAGCGAGACCGCCGCGACCGCGGTGCCGATCGCGCTGGGTCTCGCCTCGGTGATCTTCCCGCTGCTGGGCGGCTGGCTGGCGGACCGGGTCGGACGGCGCCCGGTGATGATCTGGCCGCGGGCGCTCATCCTGATCCTGGCGGTCCCGGCCTTCGCCTGGGTGGTGCGATCCCCGAGCGCCATGAGCGTCTACGCCGTGACCTTCCTGCTCTCGGCCCTCTCCTCCATCAACGCCGCGGCGGTGATCGTCGGGATTCCGGAGGCGCTGCCGCGGGCGGTGCGCAGCGCCGGGCTGTCGATCGTTTACGCGCTCTCGGTCTCGGTCTTCGGCGGCAGCACCAACTACGTGATCAACTGGCTGATCGCCGCCACCGGCGACCGGCTCGCCCCGGCCTATTACCTGGCGGCCTTCAGCTTGGTCGGGACGATTGCGGCCTTCCTGCTGCCCGAGACCCGCGGCCGGGACCTGGACGCCGACGTGGAAGCGTAGCCGCGGATGTGCGCTCCCGCACGGCCCGGAAGCGGGGCCGCGCGGGAGCCCGTCTTCGGCGCTAGGTCTCGGCCGGAGCCGGGCCTAGACCGCGCCCATGCCCAGTCCTTCCGAGACGCGCCGCCCGCTGGTCCTCGCCGCGGTGATGGCGGCGATGTTCATGATCGCCATCGAGGCGACCATCGTCTCGACCGCGATGCCGCAGATCGCCGGCCAGCTTGGCGACCTCCATCTGTATGCCTGGGTGTTCGGCTCGTTCCTGCTGACCCAGACCGCAACCACGGTGGTGTTCGGCAAGCTGTCCGATCTTTACGGGCGCCGCCCGGTCCTGCTGTTCGGCATCGCCGTGTTCCTGGCCGGCTCGCTGCTGTGCGGGCTCGCCTGGTCGATGCCGTCGCTGATCCTGTTCCGCCTCGTCCAGGGCGTCGGGGCCGGCGCGATCCAGCCGGTGAGCCTGACGGTCATCGGCGATCTCTATCCGGCCCGGGAACGCGGCAAGGTCCAGGGTTATCTCGCGAGCGTGTGGGGCATCTCGTCGGTGGCGGGCCCCCTGGTCGGCGGCTTGATCATCGGCCATCTGAGCTGGCCGTGGATCTTCTGGATCAACCTGCCCGTGGGGCTCGTCGCGGCGAGCCTGTTTTTGGTCTACCTGCGGGAAAGCGTCGAGCGGCGCAGCCGGCCGATCGACGCGTTGGGTGCCGCCCTGTTCACCGCGGCCATCGCCGCGCTCATGATGGCGCTGACGGAGGCCGGCACGTCGGCTTCGGCGGCCCTGTGGCCGGCACTCGGCTTTGCGGTGGCGGCCATCCTGTTCGTGCTCCAGGAGCGCCGCGCCGCCGACCCGATGCTCGATGTCCGCCTGTGGATGCAGCGCCCGATCGCGACCACCAACGCCGCGACGCTGCTCTCCGGCATGACCGTGATCGGGCTCACCGCGTTCCTGCCGATGTACGTCCAGGGCGTCCTTCGGCAGTCGCCCCTGATCGCCGGATTGACCCTCACGCTGATGGTGCTCGGCTGGCCGATCGGGGCCACCACGGCGGCCCGCAACTTCGTGCGCTTCGGCCTGCGCCCGACGCTGCTGGTCGGCGCGACGCTGCTGCCGCTGGGCGCCACCGCGTTCGTCGCCCTGGGTTCGGAGTCCTCGCCGATCGTGGCCGCCTGCGGCTCGATCGTGATGGGGCTCGGCATGGGCTTCCTGTCCACCGCCGCCATCGTGATCATCCAGGACAGCGTGGCCTGGGCGCAGCGCGGCGCCGCCACCGCGTCGAACATTTTCGCGCGCAACCTCGGCTCGACCCTGGGTGCCACGGCGCTCGGCGCGGTGCTGAACTACCGGCTGGCCCATCCGGCAGACGGCTCACCGGTCGATTCTGGCCAGCTCCGGAGCCTCCTGGAGGATCCGGGCAGCCTCGGCGCCGGCGGCGACGCCATCCGGCACGGACTCCAGCATGCCCTCCACGGCACGTTCTGGACGGTCTTCGCGGTGGCTCTGCTGACCCTGGTGCTGGCGCTGTTCGTGCCGCGGATCACGATCTCGGACGCGCCGCGCGAACTGGCCGTGGAATAGGGATCCGACGCGTTGCCGCGACCGGCGCTCAGCCCGACATCGCGTGGATAGGCGTCTCCGGCACGACCAGCTGAAGACGCTTCAGAGGTTGCGGCGTGTCCCGAAGATGGTATGATACTTTCATACCCATCGACGCGAGAATCCGCATGGCTGCGTCCGAGAAGCGAACCTTCAGCCTTCCTGCCGAGCAGGCCGCGTTCATCGATGCACAGGTCAAGACCGGTGCGTTTGCTAGCGCCAGCGAGGTGGTGCGGGCCGGATTGCGTGCCCTTCAGGAGCGTGACGCCGCCGTCGAGCGCTGGCTGCGCGAGGAAGTGGTTGCGACCTACGACGCGATGAGAGCGCATCCCGAGCGCGCCATCTCGTCGGAGGGCATGGCCGAGCGGATGCGCCTTCGTCATGAAGCGCGGATTCGGCCTGGGACGTGAAGCGGCGGAGCATTATCTACGCGCCTGCTGCCGGTGACGACCTCGATTGGATCTACGACACCATCGCGCAGGCCGGCACGCCCGCCATCGCGTCGGGCTTCGAACAGAGCATCCGTGCGTTCTGCGAGGGGCTTGAATACGGCGCCGAGCGCGGGACCTTGCACAGCGAACTTCGCCAAGGCCTGCGCACGATCGGCTTCGCACGGCGTGTCACGGTTGCCTTCACGGTCGAGGATCGCCGCGTCGTGATCCTGCGCATTTTCTACGGCGGCCGCGATTGGGAAGCGGATTTCGGCTGACCGGAGATGCCACCGGCAAAAGGCGCCGCGCGCCGCAGCCCCGACCAAGCGTCGGATTCGACGGGCCGGAAATCCGGTTTCCAGTTTTCAGCCTCTTGCTCTACCGTCCGTCCATGCCCCTCGTGCCGCCTCCGCGCCCCGCAGCCTCGCCTGCGGCGGATATTCCGCCGACCAGCGTGCTCACCGCCAACCAGCCGGAATGGTCGGTCGGCGAGCTCGCGGGCGCGCTCAAGCGGACCCTGGAGGACGCGTTCGGCCATGTGCGCCTGCGTGGCGAAATCTCCGGCTATCGCGGCCAGCACGGCTCCGGCCACGCCTACTTCTCCCTGAAGGACGGCCAAGCGCGGATCGATGCCGTGGTCTGGAAGGGCGTGTTCGGGCGCCTGCGCCAGAAGCCCCAGGAGGGGTTGGAGGTCGTCGCGACGGGCCGCATCACCACCTTCGCGGGAAAATCCTCGTACCAGATCGTGGTCGAGAGCCTCGAGCCGGCGGGTCTCGGCGCCTGGATGGCCCTGCTGGAGGAGCGCAAGAAGCTGCTCACCGCCGAGGGGCTGTTCGCTCCGGAGCACAAGCGGGCCATCCCTTACCTGCCGCGCGTGGTCGGCGTCGTCACCTCGCCCACCGGGGCGGTCATCCGGGACATCCTGCATCGGTTGGAGGACCGCTTCCCGCGCCCCGTGCTGGTCTGGCCGGTACGGGTCCAGGGTGACGGTGCGGCCGAGGAGGTCGCGGCCGCGATCCGCGGGTTCAATGCCCTGGCCCCGGACGGCCCCCTGCCCCGGCCGGACGTGCTGATCGTCGCCCGCGGCGGCGGCTCCATCGAGGATCTGTGGGCGTTCAACGAGGAATGCGTGGTCCGCGCCGCATTCGAGAGCGCGATCCCGCTGATCTCGGCGGTCGGGCACGAGACCGACACCACGCTGATCGACTACGTCTCCGACCGCCGGGCGCCGACGCCGACGGGGGCCGCCGAGATGGCCGTCCCCGTCCGGGCCGACCTGATCGCCACGGTGGCCGACCTGTCCGCCCGGGCGGTCGGGGCGGTCGGCCGGCGGGTCGAGCGCGACCGGTCGGATCTGCGGGCCCTCGCGCGTGCGCTGCCGAGCGCCGATGCGTTGCTGGCGGCCAAGCGCCAGCGCCTCGACCTCGCCGAGGCACGGCTCGCTCCGGCCCTTGCGGCCGGGGCCAGCCGCCATCGCGCGCGCCTGCAGCTCCTCCTCGACCGGATGGCCCGGCGCTCGCCCGACGTGGCGCTGGCGAATGCCCGGGCCCGGCTGGCGCGGATCGACCACCGGCCGCTCACCGCCCTCCGCAACGACGTCCAGCGCAAGGGCGAGGCTCTGGCCCAGCTCGGTCGGCGCCTGGTCGTCGCCCGGGATGCCAGCCTCGAGCGGGCGCGGGCGCTTCAGGCACGCCGGGCCGATCGCCTCGTCGCGCTGTCCGATCGCCTGACGCAGGCCGGCCTGCGGGGCGTCGAGCGCCGCCGCGACCGGCTCGAAGCCCTCGCCCATCTCCTCGGATCGCTCAGCTACCGGGCCGTGCTGGAGCGGGGCTACGTCCTCGTCCGCGACGCCGCAGGCCTTCCGGTCCGCCACGCGGCCGATGCCGCCGCCGCCAGTCGCCTCAGCCTGCAATTCGCCGACGGGACGGTGAACGTCGTGCCGGACGGGACGCCGGACCCGTCCGTATCCGCAAAGTCGGCGCGGCGGTCCGCACGGACGGAGCCGGCCGCGACGGGAAAGCGCGCGCAAGCGGGCGCCCCCGCGGTGACCCGGCAGGGTTCGCTGTTCGACGCCTGAGGCCGTTTCAGGCCGGCTCCGGCCCGACCCGGTAGTGATACCGGTACAGCTCCCGCTCGAAACCCTTCCCCCGGTACAGTGATCGGGCCGGCGTGTTGGCCGCCGCCACCTGCAGACAGGCCGCGCGGGCGCCCTGCGAGCGGGCCCAGCGCAGCAGCGCGCCCACGGCCCGCCGGGCATGGCCCCGTCCCCGCAGCCTCTCGGGGGTCGCCACGGACTCGATCACCAGCAGGTCGCCGTCGCACACGCCGAAGGCCAAGGCCCCGATCTCACCCCCGATCTCGCCCTCGCTCGCCACGGCCGCGAAGGCCCGAGGGAGGATCAGCGCCTCGACGGTGGTGCGAAAAGCCTGGGCGGCGGCGGGATCCGCCCGGTTCATGGCGTCCCGGAGGGCCAGCCAGGCAGCATCGGGATTGCGCGCGAGCGTGACCGCCGGGTCCGGCTCGTCATAGAATCCGTCGAGTTCCCGGAATAGCGTGCAGGTCTCGTCGACGACGGCGTAAGGGCCGCCTGACAGCAGCGGCTCCATCTGCGGCGCGATCCCCGGAATCCGGAAGATCGCCCGGCGTCCGAGCGCGGCGTAGACGGCCTCTCCGGCCCGGATCGCCAGCTCGGGCCGGCCGCTGCCGCGCATCGGATTCATGGAGTTCTGCCGCTTCGAGGTGCCGCCGGCTGCGCGCAGCAGATAGCCGTGAACCAGGAGCTGGCGCGGGCTCGGCCAGGCGTTGAGGCAGGCCTCCTCGACCCGCCAGGCCAGATCGATCTTCGACATCGTGTGAGTCTCCGCGGGCTTGATCCCACGGCGTTCGGGACCGCACCACCCCCGCGGCAACCGGAGCCGTGCGGCGTCGCGTACGCTTGAAGCATTCCAGGCTCGCGCGATGTCGTCGTCATGCCCGATCCTGAAATCCTCTTCTGCCTCCATTTCCTGGGCGGCAGCGCCCGCACCTGGGAGCCCGTCTCGCGCGCGCTGGGCGGAACCCCGGCCTGCCTGCCCGTGGATCTACCGGGCTTCGGCGACGCCGCCGCGGGGACGGGATTTTCCGTTGATGCGATGGCGGACCATGTGGCGGCGGCGATCCGCGCCCGGGCGCCGAAGCGTTTCGCGATCGCCGGCCACAGCATGGGCGCGAAGGTCGCGCTCGCCCTGGCGCGCCGATCCGAGGATGGAGAGCCGGGCCTGGACGGTCTCACGGACCTGATCCTGGTCTCGGGCTCGCCGCCGAGCCCGGAACCGATTTCCGAGGATCGCCGGTCCAAGATGATCGCCTGGATCGATGCCGATCCGGAGACGCGGCTGCGCGAGGCGCAGGCTTTCGTCTCGGAGAATGTCGGCAGCCCCTTGGACCCGGAGACCGGGGCGCGTGCGGTCGCTGACGTGTTGCAGGCGGCCCCCGCGGCCTGGAAGGCTTGGCTCGAATCGGGTTCGCGCGAGGATCTGTGCCGCCGGATCGGTGTCCTGCGCACCCCGGCGCTGATCCTGGCCGGCTCCGAAGATGCCGATCTCGGCGCCGATGCGCAGCGGGCGCTGATGGCGCCGCATCTCGCCCACCATCGCGTCGTCACCGTGGAAGGCGTCGGCCATCTTCTGCCGTTGGAGCGTCCCGGGGAGATGGCGGATTGCCTGCGCGATCACTGGCGCGACCGCCCGAACGCCGAGGCGACGCGGGTTGCTCCGGTACCGTCGGCCTACGCAGCGCTGATCGCGTCCGAGCGGGTCAACAGCCGCCTGCGCGGCGCCCTGGAAACACGTGGGGAGCACGACGACCCCGCCTATGCCCCTCAGGCCCTCGACCCGGTGGAACTCGCGATCCTGCGCGCCGCCTGCGGTCGTGTGTTGCCGGAGATCGCCGTCGACCTCGCCGCCCGGCTCGATGCGCGTCTGGCGTCCGGGGCGGGCGACGGCTGGCGGTTCGTGGCCCTGCCGCCGGATCCGGAGGCGTATCGCGCCGGTCTGCGCACCCTCGACGCCGCCTCGCGCGCCGCCCACGGCCGTCCGTTCGTCGCCCTGGAGGCGCGAGACCAGGACGCGTTGCTGACGTTGGCCGAGCGCGCCGATCTGGCGGTGCCGGACTCCCTCGGCGGCCGGCTGGACGGCGACCGGATGCGGTTCTGGTTCGAGGACCTGCGCGCCGACGCGGTGCGCCTGTGGCTCGCCCATCCGGCGGCCCTGGCCCGTGTCGGCTTTTCGGGGATCGGTGCCGGCGGCGACCGGCCGGGCCCGATCGCAGACGGGTTGCCGGGCTTCCACGAGGTCGGGCTCGATCGGGCGGAATCCTGGGAAATCCGGCCCGCGCAAGGGGAGATGGTCCGATGAACCTCGACGGGATGCGGACCTACCGCACGGATGAGACCGTCGATGCGGTCATCGTCGGGACCGGTGCGGGCGGCGCGCCGCTCCTCGCCCGGCTGGCTGCGGCAGGCCTCAAGGTCGTGGCCCTGGAGGCCGGACCCAACTTCACCCCCGAGCAGTTCGCCTTCGACGAGACGCTGGCCGACGAGATCTACTGGACCGAGGAGCGTCTCAGCGGCGGTTCCACGCCGGAGGCGTTCGGGGCCAACAACAGCGGCACCGGCGTCGGCGGCTCGACGCTCCATTGGGGCGCCTTCGTGCCCCGGGCCGATGCCCGCGACCTCCGGCTTCACACCGAGAGCGGCGAGGGCGTCGACTGGCCGCTCGACTACGACGAGCTGGTGCCGTTCTACGAACGGGTCGAGCGCTTCATCGGCGTCTCGGGGCCGCAATCGTATCCCTGGGATCCCGGCCGCCGCTATCCCCTGCCCCCGGTGCCGCGCAACGGCCCGGCACAGATCATGGCCGGAGCCTGCGATACGCTGGGGATCCGCTGGGCCGACGCGCCCGCGGCGGTGGTCTCGCGCGACTTCGAATCCGAGGGCGGACCCCGGCGCAACGCCTGCATCAATTGCGGCTTCTGCCACCAGGGCTGCCGCAACGGCGCCAAGACCAGCATGGATGTCACCTACCTGCCCCTGGCCGTCACGCACGGGGCGGAGATCAGGGCGGGTGCCTTCGTGCATGGACTCGAGCGCGGCGTCGATGGCCGGGTCACCGCAGTGGTCTACACGCAGGACGGTCAGGAACGGCGCCAAAGCTGCGGGGCGGTGTTCCTTTGTGCCGGTGCCGTCGAGACGCCGCGGCTGCTGCTGCATCTCGGGCTTGCCAACTCCAGCGATCAGGTCGGCCGCAACTACATGGGCCACGTCGCCACCCAGGTC
Source organism: Methylobacterium sp. WL64 (assembly GCF_008039945.1). NCBI lineage: Bacteria > Pseudomonadati > Pseudomonadota > Alphaproteobacteria > Hyphomicrobiales > Methylobacteriaceae > Methylobacterium > Methylobacterium sp. WL64. The sequence continues at coordinate 52,662 of NZ_VRVA01000005.1, read as the reverse complement.
TGGGGCACCTTCGCCAACGAGGTGCGGATGAACCGCGGCTACCCCTCGTCGCTGATCACGGAGGACTTCATCCGGGCGGGGGCCGACTTCGCCGGCGGCTACCTGATCCAGAGCCTCGGTGTGGTGCCGCTGACCTTCGGCAACGCGGTGGCGCGCGGCCGCGGATTGTGGGGCAAGCCGCTGCTGAATTACCTCGACCGCTACAACCACCTCGCCGGCATCGGTATCAACGGCGAGACGCTGCCCTGCGACGCGAACGTGCTGACCCTGTCCGACGAGACCGACGCGCGCGGGATGCGCAAGGCGCAGATCAGCTTCGGCTACAGTCGCAACGAGGAACGCCTCAACGCGCACGCCACCAAGGTGATGTGCGACCTCTGGGAGGCGGCCGGGGCCGAGGACATCTGGGTGATGGAGCGCGTCGCCCACACGATCGGCACCTGCCGGATGGGGCGCGACGGGTCGAGCGCCGTGGTCGATCCGGTCGGCCGCAGCTTCGACATCGACAACCTGTGGGTCTGCGACGGCTCGACCTTCCCGAGTTCGCTCGCCGCGAACCCGGCCCTGACGATCATGGCGCTGTCCCTGCGCACCGCGGAGGCGTTCCTGGCCGCCGGACGCTGAGATCAACCGGCCTCGCCGCGCAGCTCCGCCAGCCCGCGGCGCTGCCGGCCGTCGGCGTCGAAGTTCGCCGGGTCGAGCCAGGCCGCGAAGCCGGCGTGGATACGCGGCCACTCTGCGTCGGTGATCGAGAACCACGCCGTGTCGCGTGAGCGGCCCTTCACGACGACCGCGTTGCGGAAGAGGCCCTCGAAGGTGAAGCCCAGGCGGAGCGCAGCCGCCCGGGACGGGGCGTTGAGGCTGTCGCATTTCCACTCGTATCGGCGGTAGCCGAGGTCGTCGAAGGCCCGGGCCATCATCAGCGCCATCGCCTCGGTGGACGCGGGAGAACGCTGAAGGCTCGGGCCGAAATGCAAATGGCCGACCTCGATGACGCCGTTGCCCGGATCGATCCGCAGGTAGGATGTGATCCCCAGCGGCGCCCCGGTCGCCCGGTCGAGGACGGCGTGGAACAGGGGGTCCTCGCTCGCCGCTCTCGCATCGAGCCGTGCGCGAAACGCTGCTTCACTCTCGGGCATCTCGTCGGGCAGGTAGGTCCAACCGCGGACGTCCTGGGCCGCGCTGTAGGCGGCGAACAGCCCCGCGGCATGCGCTTCGGCATCCAGCGGCACGACCCGGCAAGTCCGGCCCTCCATGGGCGTCCACGGCGGGCGTGGACGCGGGGTCCAGTCCGGAAGGTCGGGGCCGATCGGCTGGTCGAAGGCGTTGAGGCGGTGGTCGGTCATGATCCGCTCCGCTCGGCGACGATCTCCGCCAGGGCGGCCTCGCCATCCGCGCGCATCCCGGCGATCACCCCGGCCCGATCGGCCTCCGGTCTGTTCTGGCTCATCTTCCACTTCCCCTCGATGCGGGCGATCGGGATCTCGATGCCGACGATGGCCCTCATCTGAGCCGCTACGAACGGCGCGGGCGCGTCGTCCACCGCCCAGGGCGCGGCGCGCGGCGTCTCGCGCAGGGCGGTGAGGTCGGCGATCTGGCGCCGGAGCCAGTCCGCATCCTCAATCACCCGCGCCCGCCCCCAGACGTGGACCGTGGCGTAATTCCAGGTCGGCACCACCCGCCCGTGTTCCCGCTTGCTCGCGTACCAGGCCGGGGTGACGTAGCTCTGTGGTCCCTGGAACACGACGAGGCAGTCCTGCGCCTCGGCGAGCGCCTGCCATTGCGGGTTGGCGCGGGCGAGATGGGCGCGCAAGGTGCCGTGCGTGCCCGTCTCGTCCAGCAGGAACGGGATCAGGTTGGCGATCAGGCCGTCCGCGCCGCCGGTGATCAGCAGGCCGAGCGGATAGGTCCGGATCAGCCCGTGCTGCGCCGTGCGCGTGTCATCCCGGAAGTGTGGCGGCTGGTACATCGAGCCCGGTCCCTGTTGCGGCCTCCTGCTTGACCGTATGGCGGACCAGGCGAAAGGTCCGGTTTCCGAAATACGACTGGACCGCTTGTCGCCATGGCCCGGGACCCGCTGCCGCTGCCCGTCAGCCTCGATCCAGCGTCGCCGACACCCCTGCACGTCCAGCTGCGCGAGGGGTTGCGCGGGGCGATCCTCGACCGCCGCCTGCCGCGTGGAACCCGGCTGCCCGCGTCGCGCATGATGGCCGCCGATCTCGGCTGCGCCCGCGGCACCGTTGTCCTCGCCCTGGAGCAGCTGATCGCCGAGGGTTACCTCACAGCGCGGACCGGGTCGGCCACCCGGGTCGCCGCGACCCTCCCGGACGACACCCTGCCGCGGCCGGATGGGACGGCACGGCCGGCTCTTGCGGCCGCTCCGAACCTGTCGCGGCGGGGCGGCCGTCTGATCGCGGCGCCGGCCCGCCGGTTCATGGCCGGTCCCGGCGTGCCCGACGCCTTCGCGCTGGGCCGGCCCGCGCTGGATGCGTTCCCGTACGCGGTCTGGGCGCGGCTGCTCCAAGCCGAGTGGCGTCACGGACCGGCCGAGCGGCCCGATCCCCGCGGCTCACCGGCGCTCCGGGCTTCCATCGCGGCCTATCTGGCGCAGGCGCGGGGCGTGGCCTGCGAGGCCGACGACGTGATCGTCACGGCAGGCATCCGCCAGAGCCTGCGCCTGCTGGCCGAGCTGCTGCTCGATCCCGGGGAGCGGGCCCTCGTGGAAGAGCCGGGCTTCCCCGGTATCGCCCTGGCCCTCGCGAGCGGCGGCCTGGTTCCGGTGCCGATCCCGGTCGGACCGGGTGGGCTATCGGTGAGCGCCGCCGGGCCGCACCTGCAGGGTGCACGCCTCGCCGTGGTGACGCCGGCGCAGCATTACCCGCTGGGCCACGCCATGAGCTTGGAGAACCGCCTCGACCTCCTGGCCTGGGCAGGATCCGTATCGGGCTGGATCGTCGAGGACGATTACGACGGCGCCTACCGGTATGCGGGGCGGCCGTTGGCGCCGCTGCGGGCGCTCGATCGTGGCGGACGGGTGATCTACGTCGGCAGCTTTTCCAAGCTGCTGCTGCCCGCGCTTGGCCTCAGCTACCTGGTCCTGCCGCGGGGGCTCGTGGCGCCGGTGCATCAGGCGCTCGCCGAGACCGGCCCGGCACCCCCGGGTATCGGCCAATGGGCGCTGGCGCGCTTCATCGAGGAAGGGCATCTCGCCGGCCACCTGCGGCGGACTCGGCGGCTCTACGCCCTGCGCCAGGAAGCCCTGGTCGAGGCGGCCCACCGCCATGCCGCCGACGTGGTCTCGGTCGCCGCCATGGAGGGCGGGATGCACCTCATCGCGCGGCCCGGTCCGGGCTGGCCGGCGGCACTCGGCGATGCCGAAGCCGCCGCGCGGCTCGACGGAGCCGGGATCTCGACGGTCGCGCTCTCGGCCTACCATGTCGGCAAGTCCGAGACCGGGCTGCTGCTCGGATACGCGGCTGTGCCGGAACGGGCGATCGAGCCGGCGTTGCGGCGCTTGGCCGAGACCTTGCGGGCCGCCCGGTGAGACGGGCGCGTGGCCCGTCCCGTCACTCGCCCCGCGGCGTCAGCGTCACGGTGATCGGGCCGCGGCCGGCGCGCAGCTCCAGGCTCCGGAGGGTCTTGGGTCGGACGGTCGCGCCGCTCGTTGGGCTGACGCGTTGCACGCGCTCGCCGTCGAGCCGCAGGCTGAACGCGCCGTCCGCGGTCAGGCGCAGCAGCGGGACCGCCCGGAACGACTTCAGCGCCACACTGGTCCAGGCCGAGCCGACCTCGATCCGTGTCGGAGCCGGGACGACGTCGCGGCGCGCCAGCGCGAGGGCCGCGAGACCGATGATCGCCGCGAGTGCCAGGACGACCTGGCGGAGGCGGACGAGTCTCCCGGGCCGACGCGGGGCCCGACGTACCGTCCAGACCGGTTTCGAAGGCGCCGGGTCCGGCTTGGCCGGCGGCTGAGACGGTTCCTCCGGCGGCGCAGGTTCCGGGGGGATCTTCGCCAGCGGCGCCTCGTGCACCGCTGGCGGCGGCGGCGGCGGCGGTGGCGAAGGGGGGATCGGCGATTGGGCCTTCGGGCGGCGCTGCTCGGCGCCGCAGAACGGGCAGAACCGCACCGGAACGTACAGGCCCCGGTCGCAAGCGGAGCAGCGCGCGGGCGCAGTCGGAAGGTCGGCGGTCACGGCGGGGCGCGGGTCAGTGCACGAGCGCGCCCGTTTCCATGAACCGGGCTAGGCGCTCCACCAGCGGCGCCACCATCACCCGGTCGAGCTGCCGGAGCAGCCCGTGGCGCGCATGCGCGACGTTCGCCTCGGCTTGCTCGCGTGCCCGGCGATGCCAGGCGGCGGGGTCGCGCCTGCACGCGTCCCAGGCCCCCGTGATCGACTGGAACACCTGGGGCAGCCGCTCGATCGGGTCGGCGATCACGTCGTAATGGTGGTCGATCAGGCCGCCGAAGGTCTGGAAGCCGAGTTCCGACAGGAGCGCGACGGCCCGCGGTGCGCCCACCGTCACGAACGGCACGCCCATCGCGGCGGCCTTCAGCGATTTCTCCGTGATGCGCTCGACGCCCAGCTCGAAGAAATCCGTTTCGGAGATGATTGTGAGGTCGCTGGCGGCGTAGGCCCGGGTATCGAGGGTCAGGACCATGTCGCCACCGGGGGCCGGGGTGTCGATCCGCCGGGCCTGCCGGGGGATCCAGGTGCCGACATCGGCCAGCAGCGGCCCGAAGGCCGCGGCGATCTCCGGCGGCGCGTGGAAGACGTCGATGCCGCCCGCCTTCGGGTTGTCGGCGCCAATCCCGTGGAACGAGATCAGGCCGTCGCGGTCCAGGCCGTTGAGCTGGAACCAGCGGTAGAGCAGCACCCGGTGCCAGCGCAGGGCCGCGTTCTGGCACAGGAACCGGGCGGGGCCGGTGTCCTGGGTGAGCGGTGCGTAGCCGGCCCGGTCGAGCGGATGCTGCGGGAAGAGTCTCGGGCCTGCCTCCGCATCGAGCCAGAGCGCGACCTGGAGCGGGAAGAACTCGAAGGTCCAGAACCGCAGGCCCTCGCCGTAGAACCGCTCGTAATCCAGCCGCAGCAGCCGGTTCTGAGTGACTAGGGTGACCCGATCCCGGGGGATCCCGAGGTCCTCGAGGTTGCGGTGGAGCGCCTCGAAGGTGGGTGCGTGCAGCCCCGGCCCCTCGTTCGACAGGTCGAGGAGCAGGGCCGCCCGGCCGGACCGCAGGTTCTCGGCATCGCCCGGCTCCAGCAGATCGAGCCGCCCGTTCAGGTCCGGGAAGCCGAGGCGGACGAAGTCGAGCACCGGCAGGCAGAGCACGTGGTTGGCCGTGCCCGGATGGGCCGTGACGCTGATCCGCTTCCCCAGCCAGCCCAAAGCCGCCGGCAGGAAATGGCCGGCCTCCCCGCGGGGGACCAGGACGATCTCGGAGGAAGATGGGCTCATCGCGATGCTCGGGCGGCCGGTCGCACGGTGATCCGCCGCCTGAAAGCCGCGCGATGCCGGATAAAGGCTTCGCGCGGATGCGTCGATCCCCGGGGGTTAGGCCGGGACCAGCTCGGCCGCACGCACGGGCGTCGGTCCTGCCCGGTAGGCCGCCGCGGCCTCGTCGGTCCGCCAGCAGGCCACCTTGTGACCGGGGGCGATCTCGGCGACCGGGGGCATCTCCCGGCGGCACTGCTCCGCGGCTAGGAAGCAGCGCGGCGCGAACGGGCAGCCCGGCGGCCGGTTGGCGAGGTCCGGCGGGCTCCCCGGGATGGTCTGCAGCCGGGAGCCCTTCGCCAGCGCACCCTCCGCCCGGCTGCGCAGCAGACCGATCGTGTAGGGATGATGCGGATCGAGCACGACCTGATGCGCGGTCCCGGTCTCGACGATCTTGCCCGCGTACATCACGGCGATCCGGTCGGCGACCTCGACGGCCGCGCCGAGATCGTGGGTCACGATGATGATCGACAGGCCGAGGTCACGCTGCAATTCGCGCAGGAGCAGCAGCACCTGGATCTGCACGGTGGCGTCGAGCGCGGTGGTCGGCTCGTCGGCCAGCAGCACCTGTGGCCGGCACGCGAGCGCGAGCGCGATCATGGCGCGCTGGCGCATACCGCCCGACATCTCGTGCGGGTAGTTGTCCAGCCGCCGCTCCGGACTCGGGATCCGCACGCGCTCGAACAGGGCGAGCGCGCGCTTGCGGGCATCGTCCTTCGTGATCGTCTCGTGGCGCCGGATCGCCTCGGTGATCTGCCGGCCCACCGTGTAGACCGGGTCGAAGGCGAGCAGCGGCTCCTGGAAGATCATCGAGACGTCGCCGCCGCGGAAGTCGGCGAGCTGGCGCTTGCTGAGCGCCTGCACGTCCCGGCCGGCTGCCAGGATCTTGCCCTCGATCCGGCTGCGCCCCTCGTGGAACAGGCGCAGGATCGCCCGCAGGGTCACGCTCTTGCCCGAGCCGGACTCGCCGATCAGCGCCATGGCCTGACCGCGCTCCACGGTGAGGTCGACGCCGTCCACGACCTGCACCTTGCCGAAGGCGACGCGCAGGTTCTCGAGGGTGACGGCGGGTTCGGGGTTCGACATCGGGGCGCTCATGCCGCCAGTGCCCGGGCCGGGGCGGCGGAATGGCCGGAGCCGGGCTGGCGGGCGAGACACGAGACCCGATGCAGCGGACCGACCTTATCGAGGGGCGGCTCCTTCTCGCTGCAGATCGGCTCGGCCAAACTGCAACGGGGGTGGAACCGGCAGCCGAGGGGCGGATCGATCGGGTTCGGCGGATCGCCCTGCAGGAGTGCCGTCTGCGTGCGGTTGTCCGGGTCCAGCGACGGCATCGAGGCCAGCAGCGCCTCGGTGTAGGGGTGGGCCGGGGCGTCGAGCACCGTGTCGGACGGGCCGATCTCGGAGACCCGGCCGAGATACATCACCATCACCCGATCGGAGATGAAGCGGACGACGTTCAGGTCGTGGCTGATGAAGATGTAGGTGAGGCCGAACTCGGATTTCAGGTCGAGGAGGAGGTTCAGCACCTGCGCCTCCACGGACTTGTCGAGCGCGGAGACCGCCTCGTCCAGCAGAACCAGCCGCGGCTCCAGGGCGAGCGAGCGTGCGATGTTGACCCGCTGCCGCTGGCCGCCCGAGATCTCGTGCGGATAGCGGCCGGCAAAGCGCTTCGGCTCGAGGCCGACCCGGGCCAGCAGGGCCCGGGCGCGCTCCACCGCCTCGCGACCGGGCACGCCGTTGACCTTCGGGCCGAAGGCGATCGACTGCTCGACCGTCATGCGCGGGTTGAGCGAGGCGTAGCTGTCCTGGAACACCATCTGGACCTGGCGGCGGTAGGAGCGCCACGGCATCGCCCGCTCGCCGACCGCCTGGCCGTCATACAGGAGGCTGCCGGAATCGCGCTCGATCAAGCCCATCAGCAGCTTGGCGGTGGTGGACTTGCCGCAGCCGGACTCCCCGACGATCCCTAAGGTCTCGCCCTTCAGGACGTCGAAGTCGACGCCGTCGACGGCCCGCACGACCTGCTTCTTTCCGCCGGCCTTGCGGACCGGGAAGTGCTTGTACAGGCCCGAGACCGACAGGAGCGGCTGGGCGGGTCCGCCGCGGTCGCGGGCGAACGGATCGGGGGCATCCGGGATGACGCTCACGGGCGAATCTCCGTCATTGGCGGATTTCCATGGCGGCGCGCAGGCCGTCCGAGAACAGGTTGAAGGCGATCGAGACGACGAAGATGCACACGCCCGGCAGGGCCGCGACGACCGGGTTGGCGTAGATCGCGGTGCGCAGGGTGTTGAGCATCAGGCCCCATTCCGGCTCCGGCGGGCGCACGCCGAGACCCAGGAACGACAGGCCCGAGGCCAGGATCATCGAGACCGAGATCAGGCTGGTGGCGTAGACGAAGATCGGCCCGACCACGTTGCCGAGCACCTGCACCCGCATGATCGTCAGCGCCGAGGCCCCCGAGAGCTTCGCCGCGTCGATGTAGTCGCGCTTGCGGATGCCCGTCGTGACACTCTCGGCGACCCGGGCGATCTGGGGCACGAACACACAGGTCAGCGACACGATCGAGTTGAAGATGCCGGCCCCGAGCGCCCCGGACAGCGCGATCGCCAGCAGGACGGACGGGAACGCGAAGAACACGTCGATGGTGCGCATCAGGATCGTGTTGGTCCAGCCGCCGACATAGCCGGCCAGGATGCCGATGCTCGAGCCGATCACGAAGGCGATCAGCACCGGGGTGACGCCGATGAACAGCGACAGCCGCGAGCCCAGCATCAGCCGGCTGATCATGTCGCGCCCGAGTTCGTCCGAGCCGAGCCAGTAGGTGGCGTCGCCGACATGCTTCAGGCGGCGCAGCATGGAGCCCTTGTACGGGTCCATCGGGGTGATCCAGGGCGCCAGGACGGCGATGGCCACCACCAGGAGGATCAAGGCGCCCGCCCCCATGGCCACGGGATCGCGCACCAGTCGGTGGCCGACATGGCCCCAGAAGCCGCGGGACGGAACGAACGCGGCCTCCGGGGCGGCCTCGCTGGCGGAGAGCACGCCGCCGTCGAGGGCCATCGAGGCGGCGGTGATCGGTGCGGTCATGATCGGCCTCCGGGTCAGGCGCGTTCGATGCGCGGGTCGAGGGCAGTCTGCATCACGTCGACCAGCAGGTTGAGGACGACGAAGAACATCGCCAGCACCAGGATCGAGCCCTGGAGCAGGGGCAGGTCGCGCTGGAAGATCGCGGCGTTGAGAAGGAAGCCGGTGCCGGGCCACGCGAACACGGTCTCGACCAGGATCGAGCCGCCGAGCAGGTAGCCGAGCTGCAGGCCCATGATCGCCAGCGCGGTCGGGGCGGCGTTGCGCACGACGTGTTTGAACACGCCGAACTCATCCATGCCCTTGGCGCGCAGGGCCTCGACGAAGTCCTGGGACAGGATGTCGGCCACCAGCGCGCGCACGGTGCGGGCGATGATGCCGGTGGGGATCACCGACATCGTCACCGCCGGGAGGATCAGGTAGCGCAGGTGGTCGAAATCGGGCCGCCAGTTGCCCGAGCCGTCCGGTCCGGCGCCGGTGGGCGGCAGCCAGCCAAGGGTCGCCGAGAACACGATCACCAGGACCATGCCGAGCCAGTAATGCGGCACGCTCACGCCGAAGACCGAGAGCGCGGACGCCGCCCGGTCGGCCAGCGAGTTGCGGTGGTAGCCGGCGACGAAGCCGAACAGCGTGCCGAACGTGAAGCCCAGCAGGGTCGCCACGGAGGCGAGGATCAGCGAGTTGATCACCGCCCGGGTGACTTCGCCCAGCACCGGCCGACCGGTGGCGATGGACGTGCCGAGATCACCGTGCAGCACGTGCCACAGCCAGATCAGGTACTGCATCGGCAGCGGCTTATCGAACCCGTAGGCGGCCCGCATGCTGTCGATGGTCTCCTGGGTGGCATCCGCCGGTAGGACCGCGCTCAGGGCGTCACCGGGCGCCAGATGGACCAGCAGGAAGCAGACCAGGCTGACCCCGAACGCCACGGGCGTCACGTAGACCAGACGTTTGAGAATGTAGATCAGCATCGGATGCCTTGCCGTGGCCGATGAAAGTCCCCTCCCCCTGTGCGGGGGAGGATGGCTCCTGCGTCAGCAGGGGGCGGGAAAGGGCAGCGACGCATCCGGAGAAGTCATGCCGGGAGCCGAAACCCGCACCGTCGCGCTGCCCTGTTCGCGCTTCGCTCCGCTCGGCCCCCTCCCCCGTAGAGGGAGGGAGCCGGGTGTCACCGCCCCGCCGTCGCGATGGTGATCTTGGAAAAATCCTGGAACCAGTTCTGGGCCTGGACGAAGCCCTTCACCTTCGGGCTCATCGCCCGCGGGTTCACGTCGTGCGTGATCATGACGAACAGCGCGTCGTCCACGTACTTCTCGTGGACCTTCTCCAGGACCTGGGTCTGTGCGGCCTTGTCGAAGGTGGTCCGCACCTGGTCGAACAGCTTGTCCATCGCCGGATCGCTGTAATACCCCCAGTTGGTACCGTTCGGCGGGGCGAAGTTGCTCTGGAGGTGGCGGATGAACCCGGTGAACGGGTCCTGGATGAAGTACGAATAGTTGATCGCCGACACGCCGCGGGAGATGTCGGCCTTGGCGCCAGCCCGCCAGATATTGATCAGCGTGTTCCACTCGACCACCTCGTAGTCGACCTGGATGCCGACCTCGGAGAGGTTCTGCTGGACGAACTCGTTCATCGGCAGCGGCTGCATCTGGCCCGAGCCCGAGGCCGAAATTGCGACCTTCAGCTTCAGGGGCTTGGCCGGGCTGTAGCCGGCCTCGGCCATCAGCTTCTTGGCGGCCTCCGGATCGTACTTAACGTCGAAGGTCGGGTGGCCGAACCACTGGTGGCCGGGCGGCATGAAGCCCTTGGCCGGGATCGCGAGGCCGCCGAGCAGCTCCTTCAGGCCGTCGCGGTCGATGGCGAGGTTGGCCGCCTTGCGGACCCGGATGTCGTTCCAGGGCGAGCCCTCGACCCGGGACAGGTGCCAGGTCCAGTTGTGCGGATAGGCGTTGGTCACGATGGTGAAGCCGGCACCCTTGAGCGAGGCCACGGCGTCCGGCGCGGGCGCCTCGATCCAGTCGACCTGGCCGGAGCGGAGCGCCGCGACCCGGGCGTTGGCCTCCGGCAGCGGAACCAGCACGAGCTTGTCGAGCTTCGGGACCCTGTCCTTGTCCCAGTATTCCTTGAACGGCACCATCTCGGCGCGCTCGCGGGGGGCGAACAGCGTGAGCTTCCACGGACCGGTCCCGGAGGGCTGCTTGGCGAAGGCGTCCCAGGACTTGCCGACCTTCTCCCACTGTGCCGGGGAGGACATCATGATCCAGGCGATCTGGTAGGGCAGCGTCGCGTCCGGGGCCTTGGTGACGATCTCGACCGTCAGCGGGTCCACCACCTTGTAGGAGGCGACCGCCGGAATGCGGGTCTTGCCCTGCGCGGATTGGCGCGGATCGTATTGCGGCGCGTCGGCCTTCAGGAGCTTGTCGAGGTTCCACACCACGGCGTCGGCGTTGAAGTCGGAGCCGTCGTGGAATTTCACCCCCGGCCGCAGCTTGAAGGTCCACTTGGTCTTGTCGGTGACGTCGACCGCCCAGCTGGTCGCGAGGCCTGGCACGAGGTCGGAGGCGAGTTCGGCGCTCGACAGATCCCAGTTAATCAGGCCGTCATAGACCGTGTAGCCCAGGAACCGCATGCCCTCGCCGCCATTGTCGGTCTGGCCGGTGGTCAGCGGGATGTCCGATGCGGTCATCCCGATCCGCAGCGTTCCCTGTGCGAGGGCGGCGGTGCTGACGGTGAGTGCCAGGGCGCCGGCGAGCGCCGCACGGGCGCCGAAGGTTTTCAGACGAGACAGCATGTCGGATCGGACACTCACGTTGGTCCGGGAGGGCGGGCCCGGAATACGTCCGACCGTATGCAAGCCCGCGGCCACTCGCCCCCGGACCCTGCGCCGACCCGTCGATCCTATGGGGTTTCGATGAGGCTCACGTGGGCGGCGACCACCCGCCATCCCTCCGGAAACCGCACCCAGGTCTGGCTCTGGCGGCCGGTCCTCCCGGGGGCGTTGTCCCGGGTGAACAGGGTCATGGCGGTGGCGAAGTCGCGGCCGTAGGTCGTGATCACCGTCTCGGCGAGCACCCGCTCGAGGCCCGATGGCGAGCGTGCCCGCCGGAACGCCCGGATCGCGTCCATCCCGTAGAGGTTCTCCCCGGCGCCGTAGCGGATCGTGCGAGGATCGTCCCGGAAGAGCGCCTCCAGGGTGGCGACGTCGTTGGTGGTCAGCGCCGTCTCGTAGATCCGGAACGCGGCCTCGACTTCGGCTTTCACGGCGGGATCGTCGATAATCATCAGGCGATCTCCGCCACCGCGGCCGTGCAGATCCCATCCCGTTCGAGCTGGCGCGCGACCCGGAGGGCCAAGTCCTCGCGCCAGGGGGCTGCGATCACCTGGACCCCGAGCGGCAGCCCGGCATCGATCCTGACCGGAACGGCCACCACGGGCAGGCCGATGAAAGAGATCGGCTGCGTGAACACGCCGATGTTGGCCCGGATCGGCAGGGTCACGCCGTCGAGCACGAAGTGGGTCAGGCCGCCTTTCGGAGCCCGGCAGGGGGTGGCCGGCGCCAGGATCACGTCGACGCCGCCGAACAGGTCCAGCACGGCATCGCGGTACCAGCGGCGGAAGCGCTGCGCCCGCTCGACGAAGGGCGCCGGGATCATCGCACCCGCGATCAGGCGGTCGCGCACGGCCGGGTCGAAATCCTGCGGCCGGGTGCGCAGGCGGTCGAGGTGGAGGGTTGCGCCCTCGGCCGCCGTGATCAGGTAGGCCGCCGCCCGGGCGCGCTGGGCCTCCGGGAGCTCGACCGTGCGGCTCGCCCCCAGGGCCTCCGCGACGCGGGCGACGGCCGCGAACGCCTCCGGATGCCCGTTGCGGGCGAAGTAGCCGCCGGCCACCGCGATGCGCAGGCCGCCGATGCCGGTTTCCAGGCCGGGATACGCAGGCTCGGGCCCCCGGGTCGTGGCCACCGGATCGTCCGGGTCGGGCCCCTGCATCGCGTCGTAGGCCAGGGCGAGGTCCGCGACGCTCCGGGCCATCGGGCCGAGATGGTCGAGGCTGCCCACGAACGGGAAGCTGCCGGCCCGGCTGATCCGCCCGTAGGTCGGCTTCATCCCGAAGCAGCCGCAGAACGCGGCGGGCACCCGGATCGAGCCGTTGGTGTCCGAGCCCAGCGTCAGCGGCACCAGCCCGGCCGCCACGGCCGCGCCCGACCCCCCGGAGGAACCGCCGGTCATGTGGTCGAGGGCGTGGGGATTGTGGGCGTCGCCGTCGTGGACGTTCTCGCCGGTGAAGTCGTAGGCGTACTCGCCCATGTTGAGCGCGCCGACCAGGATCGCCCCCGCCGCCTCCAGGCGCCGCACCACCGCGCCGTCGCGTGCGGCCGGCGGGCGATCCCGGTTGATCTTCGAGCCGGCGCGGGTCGGCAGACCGGTGACGTCGATCAGGTTCTTCACCGCGAAGGGCACGCCGGCGAGCGGACCCGCAGGCTCGCCGCGCGCAAGGGCGGCATCGAGCGCCTCGGCCCGTGCCAGCGCCCGCTCGGGCAGCACATCCGTGAAGGCGCCGACGCGCCCATCGATCCCGGCAATCCGCTCCAATGTGGCCGCCACAGTGGCGCGGGCGGTCGAACGGCCCTGCGTGATCGCGGCGGCGATGGTCGCGGCATCGGACGGCGTCGGCGCGCTCATGCCTCGAACCTCGGCGCAGCCTCGACCTCGTCGGGGAGCGGAAAGCCCGCCACCAGTTCGGCGGCGGAGGCCAGGACGCGCAGGTTCAACGTGATCGGCAGCACCCAGGCCGGATCGATCGCGAGGCCGAGAAGCGGCGCAGCCACCGCAGCGTATGTGTCCGGGTCGAACGGAGGGAGTGTCTCAGGCATCGCGTTCCTCACACCGGTATTCAGGCGCCGGCTTCCCGGCGGTGCAGGCATCGTGCCGAGTCGCCGGCCAAGCCCCGATCTGCGCGCGATGCACAATTATCGGGCATCTGTCGTCCTTACCCCGGAGCGGTTCCAGGACACGACGATCGGTGCATAATTTCTGGGCAGGTTAGCGCGGCGAGATCGTCATGGGCGCGATCGTGGCGAAGCTGCAATCGGCTTCGGTACCGTCCTCGTGGACCAGCATGGCGAAACGGCCGGGCTCGTCGAGCGTCATCATGTGCGCGTGCCAGGCTCCCGCGCGGTAATTGATTCCGACATGGCCCGGCACACGGAAGCCGAGGATCCCGGATTCATCGGGGCGGCCGTCGCGATCGGGGGCCACGATGACGGCGTAGGAGTCCACCGAGAGCGGCAGGAAGGCTTGATTGGAATGCAGATGCCGCTCGAGGCGCCGCAGCGGCATCAGGCCGGATATCGGCTCGCTCCGCACCAGCGCGAGGTTGGCGCGCGCCGCTTTCCGCGTGTTCTGCATCTGCCCGGCCTGGTCCTGCCGGGGCGGGGTGGCGGGGTCATCCAGGATCTCGCCGTAGGGCGCGAACGCCTCGGCCGTGATGTCGGACAGGATCAGGGTACGCATCGCGACTCCTCGTGCCCACGCGTCCGCGTGTCCGTCCCGGGACAAGGCGCCACCGGACGCCACCATCCGAGCGGGCCAAAACCCAGGATGCGCCACGGGGAAGCCCGTGGCGAGTCGAGGTAGGCCCCGCCTTCCGGGAGACGGGAGGCGCTGCCCCGCCGGTCTGCGGCAATCGTGCCGGGCCCCCGGTCTTGCCGGATCGGCGGGCGCGACCTACCTCGTTCGCATTAGATCGAGCCTCTGGCTCGTCCCACCCGGCGACCGACGAAACTCCGCTCGCGATCGTTGGGTCGGTTTGAGGCTTTTGGGCATCGCCCGGACAAACTTTTACTGAGTTCACCTGGATTGTCGTCTAGCCGGCGACCTCAGCACGCAGACGCGATTGCGTCCTCGGGGGAGCACGGTCTAAGGGCTGTCCCGCTTTTTCAGACATGGTCCGACCCGAGCGCTCCTGCGTGAGCCGAGCGCTCGGGTCGGACCATCGGCAGCGCCGATGGATCGGTGCGGTTCCGGGGCCCGGGGACGGTTCTGGAACCCGTAGTCTCAGTACGTGGCCGGTTCAGCCGGTCGTCCCCGCGAAACGCGTGACGTACCCAACCGAGAAAGGTCAGATGAGCGCATTCGACTACCGGAGTTTCGACGACCGTCGCCAGCATTCGCAGAGCGCCAAGGCCGCACTGCTGGCCAAGTTCAAGGCCCGTCCGCCGGCCGACGACCCCGAGGTCATCGCCAAGGCGAAGGCCCGGGCCGAGATCGCCCAGGCTCGTGAGGAGCGCGCGCGCGAGCGCGAGACCGCCCGGATCGCCGCCGAGCGGAAGGCTGCCGAAGAGAAGCGTCTGCGCGAGGAGGCCGAGCTCTCTGCCCGGCTCGCCCGCGAAGCCGCCGAACTCGCTGCCGCGCAAGAGCGCAAGTCTGCCGAACTCGCATTGAAGAAGGCGCAGCGCGACGCCCGCTACGCCGCCCGCAAGGCCAAAGCCAAGCGCTGACCCGCGTCGCCGAGCGCGGCACGCACCCGTATTAAAGCGCTCGAACGCCGTCCGCCCCCAGGCGGGCGGCGTTGCCGTATCCGGGAATGAGATCTGCCGGACCGCTCGCCCCGGCTGCGCAACGCGCTCGGAGCCCGACCGGGCGTCGGTTCAGCCGTCGGCCCGGTGGCGCGATCGCTGGTACGGCCGGCGTCGGTCGGATGCGCGGCAACCATCACGCGCCGATCCGTGTTGAAAGCCGCCGTCGTCACGCGCGTGCGCGAGATGACCGGATGCCCCTGAGCATGACGCGAATGGCGAGGAAGCGATGCGGTCTCGAACCCTGTTGGCGGCGCTGCCGTTCGTCCTCTTGGGATCGGATTATGCCGCCGCGCAGGATCCATCCACGGTCACGGCCTGCGATACGCTGATCGCCACACGCCGGATCGATGCCGCCAGCGGGCCGGCCCGTGAGGCGCCGGAGCCGGGATGCCGCCGGATCCCACGCGGGGAAATCGGCCCTGTGGAGCAGCGGGCGCTGATCGGTGGCGCACCCTACGAGTGCATGACGATTACGGGATCCAGCCGCTGCCTGTGGGTCGTGCCCTGACACGTCGGGCGCAGACTGCGCCCGACGCACAGGCGGTGCTGCCTGACGGCCATCTCGCCGGAACCAGCAGTCTGACGAAGCTTCACGGGAGGACGATCCGCACTATCTCGGCGTTTCTGTCCAGCGAGGAACACGCTCCGGTATGTTGAGTATTCAAGCCAGGATGTGGATTCCCGTATGGGTTTCGGCTGTGGTTCTGACGACGATCCTCGGTGGTGAGGCAGCCCGGGCCGAGCCGCCGATCCGCAGCCCGGAAGACGCGGCCTGCCGCAACGAGGCGCGTGCGAAGGTTTTCTCCGCACCCAATCCCCAGGGACTGGAGTTGGAGGATATCGGCCGGCAGATCTACTTTGCCTGCATGGCCCGCACGACCCAGGCTGCCGTCCAGCCGCCGAAGCGCACGGGCAAACGCAAGCATCATCACAGGCGGCGCTGACGCGCCGCCGGGGACGCGCCGGGTTCAGGCGTCGAGCGGTGCTCCGATCCGCGCCCGGAGTTCATGACGCAGGGCTTCGTCGCCGCCTTCCGCGTTGAGTGCCGACATCAGGCGCAGCAGATGGCTGAGCGGGGTCGACCGACAGGCGATCGCCTCGGCGATCTGCTCCGGCAGGGGCTTGGCCACCGGCACGAAGCGCGGTGCGGGGCTTGACTGGTGAGTCTGGGGCATGCGCGGGGCTCGTGCGTGGAGACGTTCCAGATGGCGGCCGGGTGGCTACGCCTTCCCGCCCCACCGCGCCAGCCCCATTCGCACTTTTACGTAGCCGGCATCACGCTCCGTTACTGCACTGCAACACCGTATGCGGGAAACCGTGGAGGGCTTGGGCCGCCCCGACGATTTCCCTTGCTTCCGTCGCGGTTCATCCCATCGCGAGCGGGGAGGAATCGAAACCGTCGAGGAGATCCTGCGGGTCGCGATAGATCGCGATACAGCCCGCAGCCGACAGGTCGGCCTCCGGAAAACCACCGCACAGCAGGCCTACGGTGCGTAGGCCGGCCTTCGACGCCGCCTCCGCGTCATAGGGTGTGTCGCCGATCACGATCATCTCGTCTTTGCCGAGACCGTCGAGCTTCTTCACCGCGGCCTCGAAGATATCGGGATGCGGCTTCGAGCGATCCGCGTCGTCGGAGCTGGTGGCGACGTCGACGAGGTCGGCGATGCCGAGGATCTCCTGATAGCGCTCGACTTCGGGCCCCTTGCCCGAAGAGGCCAGCGCGATCTTCAGACCGGCCTCACGCAGCCGCTCGAACAGCGGCCGGACTGCCGGAAACTGCCGGACCTCCGGGAGATACTTTTTCTTGAAGAGATCCGACCGGAAGCCCTCAATCTCCTCGCCCTCGCGCGCGATCCGCTCGGCCGGCAGGAATTCCGGCATGAGCTCGTCGCCGCCCTTGCCGATCTGACTGCGAACCTTCGCCTCATCGGTCTCGACGCCGAAATGGGCGAACGCCTCGACCCAGGCGCGGGCATGCAGGTCGACGCTGTCGAGCAGGGTCCCGTCGATATCGAAGATCACGGCGCGCATCGCGGCCCCTCGTTATGGCGCACGGCGTATGCGTCAGGCCGGACAACGATGCCGGAGCCGGCCTGTTCCGGAGGGCGGAAACGGCAGGAGCCCGCCCCTCGGTGGAGGGGCGGGCTCCTGAAAAGCCGGAGCGCACGGGTGGTGTGCGACACGTGGTTCGATGGCGCCGCAACGCGCCGTCGGCTCAGTGCATCGAGGCCGGAGCGCGGGCCGGCTTGGCCTTCGCGGCGAGTCCGGCGGTCACGGCAGCCTTCGAAGCCTTGGCGGTCTTCGCGGCGACCGGCTTGGCCAGGGCGACCTTGGGCGTCGCGGTCTTGGCGGCGGCCTTCGCCGGAGCCTTCGGAGCGGCGGCCTTGGCGGTCTGGGCCTTCACGGCGACCGGGGCGGCCGCGCGGGCCTTGCCGTCCGCCAGCACCACGCCGGCGCGCAGCTCGGCTTCGGCGCGCATCCAATGGGCGACGGCATGACCGTGAATCCGGCCTTCCTTCTCCCAGATGTAATAGGCGCATTCGCGCACGTGCTGCTCGCTGATCTGCATGCGTTCGATCTCCTGTCCGTCCCGGGATCGACGATGCGAGCGTGTGGTTAAAGCGCGGTTAACCCTGCCGGGTGGGCGATCGGCTGCCCGAGATCCGTTTTCGATCGCGAACTCGGCGACGACGATCGGCTCGCGGCGGCGCTTGCTCCGAACCGGTGACCCCTTCCGCGGCGCGCGCTAGCCTGGGATGCCCAGAACCCGCCGCGCCTCGGTCAGCAGCACGGCGTGCCGGGCCGCCCCGGGGCCGTCGGTCGACGCCTCGCGCCCGGCCCGCGCGATGATCTCCTGGAAGCGGCGTCGGTCGAGGGCACGGCTGCCGATGCTGTCGAGCACGGCGCCCAGCACCGTGCGGACGGCCTCGGTGCGCTCGTCCGCCTCGGCCGCGGAGGCTGCGCCGGCCTGACCCTCGGCGCGCTCGGTCTCAAGGTCGCTCGACCGGGTGCGGGCGTTCTCAAGCTCGGCCGCGAGGCGTTGCGCCTCCTGCCAGGCCAGGTCGTGCTGGTGCGTCCGCAGGGCGAGCAGAACCTTAAGCGAGGCTGCATCCTCGCGCGCGGCCTCCAGCTTGGCCTGCGCCGCACGCAGGTCGTTCAGCAACTCCTGCGCGAGCATCGCATCCCCGGTTACATCCACCGCCGGCTCCGTCAGCATCCCGTTCGCGCCTGTCCTGAAGGGGCGTCGCGCGAATGTCCACTCTCCAGGCGCCCGGGCCCGGTTGAGAAAATCCACCCGCCGGTCCACATGGGAGGCGGTGCCTCACGGTGCCTGTCCCGGCCGGCCTTGAACCGGCGCAGCGGAGTTCGCCGACAATGTTCATCCAGACCGAAGCCACGCCGAACCCGGCGACCCTCAAGTTCCTCCCCGGCCGCGTCGTCCTGCCCGAATCCACGTTCGAGGCCCGGGATGCCGAGACCGCCGGCCGTTCGCCCCTCGCCTCCGCGCTGTTCGACGTTCCCGGCGTCGCGGGCGTCTACTTCGGCCACGACTTCGTCTCCGTCACCAAGGCGGAGGACGGCTCGGAATGGGCTCAGGTGAAGCCCGCCGTGCTCGGCGCGATCATGGAGCACTTCCAGTCCGGCGTCCCCGTGATGGCCGAAGGCGGCCTCGACAACCAGGACGGCGAGGAAGAGTTCTACGACGCCGCCGACCACGATACGGTCGTGACGATCAAGGATTTGCTCGAGACGCGTGTCCGCCCGGCGGTGGCCGGCGACGGCGGCGACATCACCTTCCGCGGCTACAAGGAGGGTGTCGTCTACCTGGAGATGAAGGGCGCCTGCTCGGGCTGCCCCTCCTCCACCGCCACCCTGCGCCACGGCGTGCAGAACCTGTTCCGGCACTTCCTGCCGGAGATCCGCGAGGTTCAGGCGATCTGATCTCACGCCGACGTTCACGCCACGACCAGCGCCGGCGGCCGCGAGCCGCCGGCGTTTTCTTTGGCATCCCTCGGTCTGGCCGGCCCGCGTCGGTGTCAGAGCCGTCGGCTCGTCCAAGCGTATCCTACGCCGATCGACAGATTGTAACGTGCTGGATGTCGGTACGGTAAATCGTTTGATGATAATACTGGCGGCATCTTTCTGGCTTGATGCCCTGCATAGATTCAATATCTATATTCCATAACCCGCTTTGTGGTTTAATGTTTAATCGAATACGATCTGTGCAATTGTTATGAGCGTCGCTTCAGATCTCTATCGAAGATCTTGACGCAAGGTTTCATCCTATCTCTCGTGTCCCACGGTTTTCCGGGGATTCGCATGAACCTTCTCAGCCGCACGAACATCGCCACCAAGCTGCTCGCAATCAATCTGATCATCGCGGTGATCGTGGGCGGCTGCATCTGGTTCGCAGAGTCCCGGATGACGATGATCGATGAGGTCTACACGAGCCTGATTGCCCGGGAGGCGAAGGCGGTGTCGAACGTGCGGCGGACCAATCGCCTGCACAACACCATGAACTACCTCCTGTACCGGTCGATCGCCGAGACCGATCCCGAGCAGATCCGCCAGGCGGGCACGCAGTTCGAGAGCATCATCGGGCAGGCCGACAAGACCTTGTCCGTTCTCGCGCAGCAGGTGCCGGCCTTCGACGACTTGATCCAGGCCCAGCGTGATCGCACCGCGCGGTTCGTGGCCGAGGCGTCGGAGGCGCGGCGCCTCGCCATCTCGGGCGAGGTCAGCGCCGCGCTGAAGCAGGCCCACGAGAAGAGCGAGCCGATCTTCGTGTCCCTCGGGGTCGAAGGGACCAAGCTCGGCGACGCGATCGAGGGCTACATGCGCAAGCGCTCCCGCGACCTTACCGACGAGACCAACGCCACGCGCTGGAACCTGATCGGCTTCGGCGCGCTCGGCATGGTGGTCGGCATCCTCTGCTCCCTGCTGGTCTCGACGATCGGCATCACGCGGCCCCTCGGTCGCCTGGTCGCGGTGCTCCAGCGCATGGCGAAGGGCGAGATCGAGGCGGAGATCGTGGAAGCCCGCCGGGGTGACGAGATCGGTACGGTCGGACGGGCCGTCGAGGCTATCAAGGCCATGGTCGTGCAGAAGGCCGCCGCGGAGGCCGAGTTCAAGCGGACGGCGGACGCAGCCACGGCCGCGGAGCGGCGGCGCGCGATGGTCGATCTGGCCGACCATTTCGAGGAGGCGGTCGGCGGTATCGTCGGCCAGGTCTCGTCCTCGGCCACGGAGCTTCAGGCCACCGCGCAGACCATGACCTCCACCGCAACCCGGACTGCCGGCCAGACCACCCATGTGGCGTCCGCGGCCGAGGAGGCTGCCGCCAACGTCAACACCGTGGCTGCGGCCGCCGAGGAACTCGGCGTCTCGATCTCCGAGATCGGCCGGCAGGTCGAAGGGTCGGCCGATCTGGCCCAGCGCGCGGTGGGTGAGGCCGACCAGACCGGTGCGCTGATGCAGGACCTGAGCGGTGCCGTCGCGCGGATCGGCGACGTGGTCGGGCTGATCGCGTCGATCGCCAGCCAGACCAACCTGCTGGCGCTCAACGCCACCATCGAGGCGGCCCGCGCCGGCGAGGCGGGACGCGGCTTCGCGGTGGTCGCCGCCGAGGTGAAGGAACTGGCCGAGCAGACCGCCAAGGCCACCGACGAGATCGCCGCACAGATCGACCGGGTCCAGGGAGCCACCGGCCAGGCGGCCTCGGCGATCGGCTCGATCACGGGCCTGATCCGGGAGATCAGCGGCGTGGCGACGAGCATCGCCGCCGCGGTGGAGGAGCAGGGCGCCGCGACCCAAGAGATCGTGCGCAACGTCGCCCAGGCCGCCACCGGCACCGGCGCGGTCACGCACAACATCGTCGATGTGGCACGGGCCTCGGAGGCGACCGGGTCGGCGGCCAACCTGGTGCTGGCCTCCGCCTCGGTGCTGACCGGGCAATCCGAGCAGCTCAACGTCGAGGTGCGAAGCTTCCTCTCCGCCGTCCGCGCCGGCTGAGGTTCTCCCCGGGGGGCCGACCGGCGCAAGCCGGCAACACTCCACCGTCAACGCGGTTCTGGCCGGCGACCCGCGCTGACGAGCCGGTGGTTTTGTTCTAACGCTGAAGCTTCGTCCCGAAAGGTGGTTGCCGGCTTTCGGGACACGACGATGCACACCAGAATGCTAGGACCTCGTCGAGGATATCGGTATCCTGGACGAGGTCCTGGGGTGTTCGCGCTCTTCGGGACCGAATGGGCGCGGTCGTCGGTCCGATCCGGCATTCGGGAGTGGGCGTGCGTATCCTAGCCATCGACACAGCGCTGGACCTGTGCGCCGCCTGCGTCGCCTCGGACGATGCCGACGCGCCGCTCTCGGCCGAGTCGCTGCCCATGCTGCGCGGTCACGCGGAAGCCCTGCTGCCGCTGGTCGAGCGGGTGATCGCCCGCGTCGAGGGCGGCTTCGAGGCGATCGACCGGATCGCCGTCACGGTCGGGCCCGGCAGCTACACCGGTCTGCGAGTCGGCCTCTCGGCGGCCCGGGCGATCGGGCTCGCCACCGGCAAGCCCGTGGTCGGCGTCGGCACGCTCTCGGCCCTGCTGGCGCCGCTGCTGGCGGAGTCCGTCGAGGGCACGATCGCCGCTGTGGTCGATGCCCGGCACGGTGCCGTCTACGTCCAAGCCCTCGGTCCGAACGACGGGCTGGCCCCGGCCCATCTGTCGGTGGAGGTGGCCGCGGAACGGCTGGGCGCCGGCCCCGTGGTGCTCACCGGCTCCGGGGCGCCCCTGGTGGCGGCGGCCCTGGCCGCTCGCGGCGTGAGCGCGCGGGTCGCCGGTCTCGGTGCCCCCGACATCACCGCCGTGGCGTCGCTCGGTCTCGTGGCCGACCCGGCCCAGGCCCTGCCGCGGCCGCTCTACCTCCGCGGGGCCGATGCGCGGCCTCAGGATCACGCGAGGATCGCGCGGCAATGACGCGTCCCATCCCGTTCTGGCCGCTCGACTGGTGGGCCGCGTGGTGGGATGCCCTCACGCCGCAGCCCTACGTCACTCCGCTGGCCGACGCCGCGCAGGCCCCGACCCTGGCCCGGCTCCACGCCACGGCGTTCGCCCGGCCCTGGGAGGCCCACGAATTCGAGCGCATGCTGTGCGAGCGCTCCACGCAGGCGCATGCCCTGTGGCGGACCGGGACGCTCCAGGGGTTCGTCCTGTCGCGCCGCGCGGCCGACGAGGCCGAGATCCTCACCGTCGTGCTGTCCCCGACGCTGCGCGGCGGCGGCCATAGCCGCCGGCTCCTGCGCGATCATCTGTCGAGCCTGGCGCATTCCGGGGTCGCCCGGGTGCATCTGGAGGTCGACGAGGGCAACGTGCCGGCGCTCAAGCTCTACGCCCGCCACGGGTTCCGGAAGGTCGGCGAGCGCACCGGCTACTACCTCAAGGCCGACGGCAGCCGGGCGACCGCGCTGACCATGAGCGCCGACCTGTGACGGCGTGAGCCGCGCCGGCCTCACCATACGGGTCGCGGTCCTCGCCCTCGCCTTCCTGGTGCTGGGCCCGCCGCACTGGGTCGCGATGCGGCTGCTCGGCCGACGCTCGACCGTGGCGCCGCTGCTGTTCCACCGCACCTTCCTGTGGCTGTTCTCCGTCCGGGTGACGCAGTCGGGGACGCCACCGGATTCCGGCGAGGCCGCCCTGGTCCTGGCCAACCACGTGTCGTGGCTCGATATCGTGGTGATCGGGTCGCTGCGCCCACTCTCGTTCGTCGCGAAGTCTGAGATCGCCGGCTGGCCGGTGATCAGCCTGCTCGCGGCCCTGCAGCGCACGATCTACATCGACCGGCAGCGGCGGGGCGCGACCGCCACGGTGAGCGCCACGATGGGCCACCGCTTGGCCGGGGGCGAGCTGGTCGTGCTGTTCGCCGAGGGCACCACCGGCGACGGCAACCGGCTCCTGCCGTTCCGCTCCGCGCTGGTCGGGGCGGCGCGGGCGGCCCTGCGGGGGGAGGCCGGACGCGGCCGCGTGCGCCTCCAGCCGATGGCCATCGGCTATCCCCGACGCAACGGCCTCCCGGTGGTGCGCTCCGAACGTTCCGAGATCGCCTGGTACGGCGACATGGAGCTGGCGCCGCATCTCGCGGCCTTCGTCAACGGCGGGCCGATCGACGTCCATGTGGCCTGGGGCCAGCCGATCGCCTTCGAGGCGACGACCGATCGCAAGGCCGCGACCGCGGCCGCGGAGGCCGAGGTCCGGGCCACGCTTCAGGGGATCGCCACCGGTCGGGGCGAGACCATGCCCGCGCCCGGGCCTCGGCCGGCCTCGCCGGGGCTCGACCTCGGCGGCCCCGAGATCGCGGCGGTTTAAGGTCTTTCGGAACCCCGGACCGGGCCATCACGATGCGGTTTCCCGTGATCGCACGGGCGGCGAAGCAGCCCGCGGAGGCGCCACGTCCCTCCGTCGCCTACAGGTCCTGAGTTGCTCCGCCGCGCGCGATCACCGCTTGGATAGATCCGACCCGCGAACGCCATATCCCGGTAGAACCACCCAATGAATACATGATGCATATCTGTTGAGGGTCTGGTGAGCCTCTGATAGGTGGGCCGAAACCCCTGAAGTTGGGGTATCGGAGGACGCCCCTTGCAACCCTGGAACCAAGTCTACGATCCGTTTGGGAGCCCCTGGCTCTCGACGCTGGCGGCCTCCGTGCCGGTCATCGCCCTCCTCGCCATGATCGCCAGCGGGCGCGTGAAGGCCCACATCGCGGCGGTCATCGCCCTGGGCCTCGCCCTGCTGGTCGCAATCGTGGGCTTCGGCATGCCGGCCGGGCTCGCGTCCCGGGCCGCGATCCTCGGCATGGTCACGGGCTTCTTCCCGATCGGGTGGATCATCCTCAACGTCATTTTCCTCTACCGGCTGACGGTGGAGAAGGGCTGGTTCTCGGTGCTGCAGCAATCGGTGGCCGGCATCACGGCCGACCGGCGCTTGCAGCTGCTCCTGGTGGCCTTCGCGTTCGGCGCCTTCTTCGAGGGCGCGGGCGGCTTCGGCACGCCGGTGGCGGTTACCGGGGCGATCCTGATCGGCCTGGGCTTCTCGCCGCTGGCGGCTTCGGGCCTGTCGCTGATCGCCAACACGGCGCCCGTGGCCTTCGGGGCGCTCGGCGCGCCGATCCAGGGCCTGGCCTCGGTCACCGGCTACCCGCCCGAGATCCTCGGCGCCATGATCGGGCGGCAGCTTCCGCTGTTCTCGCTGATCGTGCCGTTCTGGCTGATCTGGGTGTTCGCGGGCTTCCGCGGCATGGTCCGGGTCTGGCCGCCGATCCTGGTCTGCGCCGGATCGTTCGCGACCGCGCAGTTCCTGATCTCGAACTACGTCAATCCGTGGATCGTCGACATCGGCGCCTCGATCGCCTCGATGCTCGCCCTCGTGCTGTTCTTGAAGGTCTGGCAGCCGCGGGAGATCTGGACCTCCCCGGCGCTGCGCGGTCACGATCCGTCCCTGGCGCTGGCCACTCCGCGCCCGTCACCGCTGGGCGCCGGGGTTCCCGGTACGCCCCCGGTCCACACCGGCACGCGCACGGCCTCGCAGCGCGAGATCCTGCTGGCCTGGCTGCCATGGATCATCCTCTCGGTGGTGGTGGCGATCTGGGGCACCGGCTGGTTCAAGGGCATCGTGAACCCGCTCTTCACCTGGAAATACGAGGTGCCGGGCCTGCACAACGCGATCATGAAGGTGCCGCCGGTGGTGTCCAAGCCGGTGCCCGAGGGCGCGGTCTTCCTGTTCACCTACATGTCCTACACCGGGACCGGGGTGCTGATCGCGGCGCTCATCTCCGGTCTGATCATGCGGTTCTCGCCGGTCCGCCTGGTCACGGCCTATGTCGAGACCATCTGGGCGCTGCGGTTCTCGCTGATCACCATCGCGGCGATGCTGGCGCTGGGCGTGCTCACCCGCTACGCCGGCGTCGACGCCACGCTAGGGCTCGCCTTCGCGGGCACCGGCATCCTGTACCCGTTCTTCGGCACCCTGCTCGGCTGGCTGGGCGTCGCGCTGACCGGGTCGGACACGGCCTCGAACGTCCTGTTCGGCGGATTGCAGCGGATCACCGCCGAGCAGCTCGGCCTCTCGGGCGTGCTGATGGCGGCGGCGAACTCGTCGGGCGGCGTGATGGGCAAAATGATCGACGCCCAGTCGATCGTCGTCGCCTCCACGGCCACCGGCTATTTCGGCCAGGAGGGCAAGATCCTGCGCTTCGTGTTCTGGCACTCGATCGCGCTCGCCTGCCTAGTCGGCCTGTTCGTGATGCTCCAGGCCTACGTGCCGTTCTTCCAGCAGATGGTCATCGACGTCCCGGCCGCGGCCGCAGCCCACTGACAACGAGGCGGCGGGCACGCCCCGCCGCCTCCCCTGCCCTGCGCGCCAGAACCTGGATCTTGAAAGGTCCGTGACTTTTTGCGGGTCCAGGGCACGGCCCTGGTGCCTCGGGGACCTTGGGCCCGAACCCCGCCAAAGGGCGCGCCATTCGGAAACCCCGTCCTGCCGTGGGTGTCGCGACGGCCCGTGCGATCCGTGCTACAGGCTCCCGCCCGCCGGTCCGCGCAGGATCGGCCCGGGACGATGGACGAGCGGACGGTTTTTGGGGCGGCACGCGTTGAAGAAGGCCTTCGTCAAATCCTACGGTTGCCAGATGAACGCCTACGACGCGGCCCGCATGGCCGACGTGCTGGGCGCTGAAGGATATGCGTCGACCGATTCGGTGGAGGAGGCCGACGTCGTCGTCCTCAACACCTGCCACATCCGCGAGAAGGCTGCCGAGAAGGTCTATTCCGAACTCGGCCGCCTGCGCGTCCTGAAGGGCGAGCGGCAGGCCCGCGGCCTCGATACCCGCATCGTCGTCGCCGGCTGCGTCGCCCAGGCCGAGGGCGCCGAGATCCAGACGCGCCAGCCTGCGGTGGACGTGGTGGTCGGCCCGCAGAGCTACCATCGCCTGCCGGACCTCCTGGCCCGCTCCCGCGAGCGCCGGGTGGTCGACACCGAATTCCCGGTCGAGCACAAGTTCGCGCACTTGCCCCGGCGCCGCAGCTCCGCGCCGACGGCCTTCCTCACCGTGCAGGAAGGCTGCGACAAGTTCTGCGCCTTCTGCGTGGTGCCCTACACCCGCGGCGCCGAGGTCTCGCGTCCCGTCGCTGCGGTGCTGGCCGAAGCGGAGACTTTGGCGCAGGGGGGCGCCCGCGAGGTCACGCTGATCGGCCAGAACGTCAACGGCTATCACGGTCTGGGCCCGGACGGTGCCCCGGTCGGGCTCGCCGACCTCATCCGGGCCGTCGCAAAGATCCCCGGCCTCGCCCGGGTCCGCTACACGACGAGCCACCCGAACGATTTCGACGACGCGCTCGTGCGGGCCCATGGCGAGGTGCCGGCGCTGATGCCGTACCTGCACCTCCCGGTTCAGTCGGGCTCGGACCGGATCCTTGCGGCCATGAACCGCAAGCACACCGGCGACCAGTACCGGCGCCTGATCGGCCGGGTGCGCGCCGCCCGGCCGGACGTCGCCTTGTCTTCCGATTTCATCGTCGGCTTCCCGGGCGAGACTGACGCCGACTTCGCCGACACCCTGCGGTTGGTGCGCGAGATCGGGTTCGAGAGCGCGTTCTCGTTCAAGTACAGCCCCCGCCCCGGCACGCCGGCCGCCGAGCGCGACGATGGGGTGCCCGAACCCGTGATGGCGGCGCGGCTCGCCGAGCTTCAGGTGCTCCTCGACGAGCAGCGCTACGCCTACCAACGGGCGGCGGTCGGACAGGTGTTCGACGTCCTGGTCGAGAAGGCCGGCCGCCTTCCGGGACAGCTCGCGGGCAAGACGCCGCACCTGCTGGCTGTGCAGTTCGACGCACCGCTCCACCATATCGGGTCGATCGTCCCGGTCCGGATCGTCCGGGCCGGGACGAACAGCCTGTTCGGGCAACTGGCTTCCGAGGCTGTGGCGGCGTGAGGATCGAAGCGATGGGGATGGCGGTGAGGATCACAGGTTGAGCGCGTCGGACGGGTCTGGCGTGCGCGGCCCCCTGCGGGGTCGCGGGCCGGCGGCGCGGCCGGCCGAATCGGAGGAAGCGGTGGAGGTGCCGCTGACCTTCGACGACAACCGCCTCGCGAGCCTCGTCTTCGGTCAATACGATCAGAACGTCGCCCATATCGAGCGCCGGCTTGACGTCACCGCCACGGCGCTCGGCAACCACCTCGTCATCAAGGGGTCGCCCGACGCCGCCGAGAAGGCCCGGCGGGTGTTCCTCAAGCTCTACGCCCGGGTGCGGACCGGCGGCAGCACCCTGACGCTGGGCGATGTCGACGGTGCGATCCGCGAGGCCACCGCGCAGGCGAGCCTGTTCCCCGCCGAGGCGATCGCCGCCGAGGCCGACACGCCGCATTTCGAGCAGATCGCCACCCGCCGCCGCGGCGCGGTACGGGCGCGCAACCAGGCGCAGGACCAGTACATCAAGCTGCTGCGGACCAACGAGCTGGTCTTCGCGGAAGGTCCGGCCGGAACCGGCAAGACTTGGCTCGCCGTCGGCCACGCCGTGTCGCTGCTCGAGCAGGGCCATGCCGAGCGGCTGATCCTGTCGCGCCCGGCGGTCGAGGCCGGCGAGCGCCTGGGCTTCCTGCCCGGCGACATGCGCGACAAGGTCGATCCGTACCTGCGCCCGATCTACGACGCCCTCTACGACTTCATGGAGGCGCGCCACGTGGACCGCGGCCTCCAGACCGGCATCATCGAGATCGCACCGCTGGCCTTCATGCGCGGGCGGACGCTCACCAACGCCGTGGTGCTCCTCGACGAGGCGCAGAACACCACCTCCATGCAGATGAAGATGTTCCTGACCCGCCTCGGCGAGGGCTCGCGCATGATCATCACCGGCGACCCCAGCCAGGTCGACCTGCCGCCGGGCCAGAAGTCCGGGCTCGTGGAGGCGGTGAACGTGCTCGACGGCGTGGAGGGCATCGGCCGGGTGACCTTCAAGGACGTGGACGTGGTCCGCCACGACCTCGTGCGCCGGATCGTCACCGCCTACGAGCGCGCCACCCACGGCGACGGCGATGCCGACCGCAATCCCAACCCCCGGCGCCGGCCCCTGGCGTGAGTACGCCGCACGACATCGACGTCGCGATCGAGGACGATCGCTGGGAAGCCGCGATCCCGGAGCTCGAATCGCTCGTCACCCGCGCCGTCGAGGCGGGGCTGGCGGCTGCGCCCGCGCCGCCGGACGGACCCGTGGAAGTCAGCGTCATGCTGACCGACGACGTCACCGTCCAGGAGCTCAACCGCACCTGGCGCGGAAAGGACAAGCCCACCAACGTGCTGTCCTTCCCGGCGGCTCCGCAGCCCCGGCATGCGGGCGCAGCGCTGCCGCTCGGCGACGTGGTCCTTGCCTACGAGACCCTTGTGCGCGAGAGTGCCGAGCAGTCGAAGCCGCTCCAGAATCACCTCGCGCACCTCCTCGTCCATGGCACCCTGCATTGTCTCGGTCAGGACCACGAGAACGGCGAGGCCGAGGCCGAGGCCATGGAGGCGCTCGAAGTTGCGGCCCTCGCGACGTTGGGCATCCCAGATCCCTATGCCTGAGCGGCCGATTCCCCACCGCCCCCAGATCCGAGAGACATGAGCAACGATCGAAGTCGCGGCGCGGCCCTGGCCGCGCCCAGTTCCACCGAGGGCGAATCCCAGACCCGGGAGCCTTGGTACGACCGCCTGCTTCAGGCGCTCCACCTCAAGCCGCGCGATTCGCTGCGTGAGGGCCTTGAGGAGGCGCTCGCCGAGCCCGATGCCGGCGAGAGCGGTCTCACCCCCCTCGAGCGGGTGATGCTCAAGAACGTGCTCGGCCTGCACAAGGTGCGGGTCGACGACGTGATGGTCCCCCGGGCCGACATCGTCGCGGTCTCGAACGACACCAACATCGGCGATCTGCTCAAGCTGTTCCGCAACGCCGGCCATTCCCGCCTGCCAGTCTACGGCGAGACGCTGGACGACCCCCGCGGCATGGTTCACATCCGCGACCTCGTCGATCACATCGCCGCCAAGGCCGAGCCGACCCGGCGCAGCGTCGCCGCGGCTGCGGCCCGGCCTCCCCTGGCCGCCGAGGGCGAGGTCGTGGCCGATCCGACTGTTGTGGTCCCGCGGCCGGCCCGACGGCCGCCGGTTCGGCTGCCCCGGGCGCTGGATCTCGGCAAGGTCGATCTCAGCACAACGCTGGCTGCCGCCCGCATCCAGCGGCCCGTTCTGTTCGTGCCGCCCTCCATGCCGGCCATCGACCTGCTGGTGCGGATGCAGGCGACACGCACCCACATGGCGCTCGTCATCGACGAGTATGGCGGCACCGACGGGCTGATCTCCATCGAGGATCTGATCGAGGTCGTGGTCGGCGATATCGAGGACGAGCACGACGTCGCCGAAGCCAAGCAGGTCCAGCGGGTCGACGGCGAGGACGACGTGTTCGTGGCCGACGCCCGCACGCCGCTGGCCGAGGTCTCCGAGGCCACCGGGGTCGACCTCGTCGCAGCGGTCGGAGACATGGCCGAGGAGATCGACACCCTGGGCGGCATGATCGTCACCCTGGCCGGCCGGGTCCCGTCCCGTGGCGAGCTGATCGTCGGTCCGGGCGACCTCGAGTTCGAGGTGCTCGACGCCGACCCCCGCCGCCTGAAGCGCCTGCGCTTCCACAAGGGTCCGGCGCGGATCAGCACCGTGGTGCCGCTCGCCCTGCCGCCACCGACCCCGACGCCGGCTCCCGAGACGCCGCATCCATGAGGATCTTCGCGTGACGGGTGCTGCGTGGCGGTCCTGACCGCGCGGCATGCCCGGGACTCGGCCGCTCCGAGGGGTCCCATGGGCCGTCCGTCCCCGGGCTTCCTGCTGGCGATCACCCGGCTGACCGGTTGGCGGCGGCTCGGACTGGCCTGGCTCGCCGGTGCGCTCGGCGCCCTGGCGATGCCGCCCTATGGGTTTCTGCCAGCCCTGGCCGTGTCCCTCTCGGTGGCGGTCTGGCTCATCGACGGTGCGGGCGCGGAGCGGACCGCGCTGCGGCGCGTCTGGCCCTGCTTCCTGATCGGCTGGGCCTGGGGCTTCGGCTACCTCACCGCCGGACTGTGGTGGCTCGGCCAGGCCTTCCTGGTGGAAGCCGACGAGTTCCTGTGGGCGATGCCGCTCGGCGTCATCGGCCTACCCTTCGCTCTGGGCCTGTTCTACGGCGCCGGGTTCGGCACAGCCGGCCTGCTCTGGGCTCGCGGCCCGGCCCGGATCGCCGCCCTGGCGTTCGGGGTCGGCGCGGCCGAGTGGCTGCGCGGCCACCTGTTCACGGGTTTCCCCTGGAACACCCTTGGGATGGCGCTCGCCCAGAACGTCTGGACGCTGCAATGGGGCGCCGCGATCGGCCTCTATGGCCTGACCATCCTGGCGGTCCTGATCTGCGCCGCGCCCGCGACCCTAGCCACGGGCTCGCACCCGCGCAGCCGGTTCGGCCCGAGCGCGGCCGCCGCGATCGTCCTCGTCGGGATGGCGCTCTACGGGGCCGTGCAACTCGGGCCGCCCGACCTGGTGGTGGCGGGCGTCCGCCTGCGCCTCGTCCAGCCGAACCTGCCTCAGGATGCCAAGTTCCGGCCCGAGAACCGTGCCGACATCGTCGACCGCTACATCGAGCTGAGCCAGCGGCCGACCGAGGCGGGCGAGCCCGAGCCGACCCATATCGTCTGGCCGGAATCGGCCTTCCCGTTCCTGATTCAGCGCGATCCCGACGCCCTGGCCAAGGTCGCGGCCGGCCTCAAACCTGGGCAGCACCTGATCACCGGGGCGGCCCGCGCGGAGGAACCGCTACCCGGCGAACGCCTGCGCTACTTCAACGCCGTGATGGTGATCGGGCCGGACGGCAAGATGTCCGACAGCTACGACAAGGTCCATCTCGTCCCGTTCGGCGAGTACCTGCCGGCGCCCCTCGATGCGGCGCTCCGGGCGTTGGGACTGCGCCAGTTCGTGGCGATTCCCGGGGGCTTCTCCGCCGGCACCCTCGCGGCCCAGCGGATCCTGACGGTGCCGGGCCTGCCCCCGGTGGCGGCGACGATCTGCTACGAGGCGATCTTCCCGCACGCGATCCTGCCGGCGACGGCCGCCTCGGTACCGCGTCCGCCCGGGCTGATCCTGAACGTCACGAACGATGCTTGGTTCGGCGATACGCCCGGGCCCCGCCAGCATCTGGCCCAGGCTCGGCTGCGTGCCGTGGAGGAAGGACTGCCGCTGGTGCGCGATGCCAACACCGGAATCTCCGCTGTGATCGACCCGCACGGCCGCGTCGTCGCGCAGACGACACTCGACACGGAAACCTGGCTCGATGCCGATCTGCCCGCCCGCATCGTGGGCGGTACCCTGTATGGCCGGTTCGGGGACGCCGCCTTCGCGTTGATGCTCGCCGCCTGCCTGAGTGGCGCCCTCACCGCCCGGCTGCGGGCATGAGCCCCGAGCGCACGGCTCCGGGCCGGATCCTCCTCGGCCTCGCGCTGATGCTGGTTGCGTTCAACCTGCGCCCGGCGCTCAGCACGATCGGGCCGCTGCTGGCGACGATCCGGGAGAGCACCGGGCTCAGCGCCGGCGGCGCGGCAATCCTCACCACCCTGCCGGTCCTGTGCCTCGGCATCGCCTGCGCGCTGGCGGCGCCGCTGATCCGCCGGATCGGGCCCGACCTCGCCGTGTTGGTAGGCGCCACGATCCTGGCCGCGGGCCTGACGCTTCGGGGCCTCGGCGGCCTCGTGCCGTTGTTCGCCGGGACGGCGCTCGCCGCCATCGGGATCGGCCTCGACAACGTGCTGCTGCCGGCCCTGGTCAAGCGCGACTTCTCCGGCAGCGGCGGGCTGATGACCGGCCTCTACACCATGACCCTGTGCCTCGGCGCTGCGGCCGGCGCGGGCGCGGCGGTCCCCGTGGAGCACGCCCTCGGCGGCGGCTGGCCCTCGGCGCTCGCGGTCTGGGCGCTGCCGGCCCTGGTGGCGGCCTTCCTGTGGATTCCCTTCGCCCGCCGCACGGCCTCGACCCGGGCGCCCTCTGCCGGGCGGCTTCTGCGCGACCCGCTGGCCTGGTGGGTCACGGGCTTCATGGGCCTGCAATCCTCCCTGGCCTACACGCTGTTCGGCTGGCTGCCGCTGCTGCTCCAGGCGCGCGGCCTCTCAGCCCTGGATGCCGGCCTCTACGCTTCGCTGATGACCTTGGTTCAGGCGCCCGGTGCGCTGATCACCGCCATGCTGGCAGCCCGCGCGCGGGACCAGCGCGCCTGGATCGTCGCGATCCCGGGGCTCACCGCGGCGGCGTTCCTGGTGCTGGCCTTCGGACCCGAGACCCTGCGGATCCCGGCGGCCTGCGCCCTCGGCTTCGGCATCGGCGGCTGCTTCGGCCTGGGGCTGATCCTGATCGTCCTGCGCTCCGCCGATGCCGCCAGCGCGGCCGGCCTCTCCGCCATGGCGCAGGGCATCGGCTATACCGGCGCCTGCCTCGGGCCCCTAGCCTTCGGGCTCGCCCACGAGGCGACCGGCGGTTGGGGTCTCGCCGGAGGGCTGTTCGTCACGATCGCGGTCGCCGCGATTCTGGTCGGCCAGGCCGCCGGCCGCGATCGCAAGGTCAGCGCCGCCGCGCCGGAGGCCGCACGCACGCCACTCCAACCGGTGACCGTGCTCAACAGCTCGGATCCCGCGCGCAGCGCCTGAGCGCATCCGCCGGAACCTCCTTGACGGACGGGTCCGTCGCCGCTCGATTACGCAGAGTATTGCGACTCGGGCGCCCGTCCTTTCGGCCGGCGTCACGCGCTGGGTGGACGGCATGCCAGGTATCGAACGCTCCGGGATTCGGCTGGCTGCTGCCGCCATGACGGTGCTCGCCGTGTTGGCGACAGCTGCGGAGGCGCGCGGGTTCGGTGGCGGCTACCGGGGTGGCGCGATCGGGCCGCGGACCGGAGCCTGGGGGCAACCACTCGGACCGGTGCGGGCGGGCCCCGGATTCGGCGGCCGCGGCCCCGGCTCGGCTTTCCGGCATCCCGGATTTCGCCGGCACTGGCGCGGCGGCTACGGGGGCGCTTACGGTTACGGACTCGGCGGCCTGGGGCTGGGCCTGGGCCTCGGCTTCGGGCTCGGCGGCCTGTGGGGCGGCTACGGCGACCCGCTCTTCGACGGCGGCTATGTCGACACGCCTCCGATCTATGCGCCCCCGGCCTACGCGGCTCCAGTCGACGTGACGCCCGCCGATGTCCCGCCCGTCGTCGAGGCGGGCGACCCGGCCGACCTCTCCGCGGCCGTCGCGGCCTGTGCCCGCCGCTTCACGACCTACGATCCGATCACGCAGACCTATATCGGCAAGGGCTACGTCCGGCGCGCCTGCCCTTGAGCGCGGATCGCGCTTTGGGTCGAGGCCAAGAGAAAGGCCCCGCGGGTTCTCGCCCGCGGGGCCTTCATTCGCTCAGGGTCGGCTCGATGCGACCTGCAAAACTACTCGGCGGCGACCCGGTGGGCCTGCGAGCCGTCCGTGTAGGTCTCGGACTGCAGGCGCTTGCCCGGGGCGGCGCGGCCGGGCAGCGGCGGCAGGGCCTTGGCCTTCTCCAGATCGATGCCCGCACCCTCGGCGACGCGGCGGCCGTAATCTTCGTCGGCGTGCCAGAAGTGCCAGACCATCCGCAACTGGATGGCTTCCGGGCACTGCTTCATGTCGCCCACGAGATTGGCGATCAGGTCCTCACGCTCCCAGTCCTGGAACGAGCGGTACCGGACTCCGGCCTGGGTGTAGTCGTCCTCGGTGCGCGAGGTCTGATAGCGGCCGAGCTTGCCGTCCACCGGCTGGTGATAGTCCTTGGCCGGCTTCGGGGCCTCGCGAAGGCCCTCGGCGAGCGTCGAGGGCTCGTAGTTGATGTGCTTGTTCGGTCCGGTCCCATCGACCCCATAGGTCATCTGGCCGTCCCGCTGGTTCGAGTAGACCTTCACGCCCGGCTGCGGCGCGTTGATCGGCAGCTGGAGGTAGTTGGCGCCGACGCGGTAGCGCTGCGTGTCCGAGTAGGACAGCGTCCGGCCCTGCAGCATCTTGTCGTCCGAGAAGTCGATGCCGTCGACCAGGACGCCGGTGCCGAACGCCGACTGCTCGACCTCGGCGAAGAAGTTGTCCGGCACCCGATCCAGCACCATGCAGCCGACCGGCAGCAGCGGGAACTGGTCCACCGGCCACAGCTTCGTGTCGTCCAGCGGATCGAACGACAGGTGGTCGTTCGGGCCGTCCGGCATGATCTGCACGCAAAACTCCCACTCCGGGAAGTTGCCAGCCTTGATGTTGTCGTAGAGGTCGCGGGTCGCGTGGCCGACGTCCTTGCCCTGGATCTCCGCGGCCTGCGCGGAGGTCAGGTTGCGCACGCCCTGCTTCGGCTCCCAATGGAACTTGCAGAGCACGGCCTCACCCTGGTCGTTGACCAGCTTGTAGGTGTTGACGCCGGAGCCCTCCATCTCGCGATAGTTAGCCGGGATGCCCCAGGGCGACTTGAGGTGCGTCACCATGTGGATCGCTTCGGGGTGCTGGGCCACGAAGTCGAAGAAGCGCCACGCTTCCTGACGGTTGGTCACCGGGTCCGGCTTGAAGGCGTGGATCATGTCGGGGAACTTGATCGCGTCCCGGATGAAGAACACCTTCAGGTTGTTGCCGACCAGGTCCCAATTGCCGTCGACGGTCTTGAACTTCACCGCGAAACCGCGCGGGTCGCGCTCGGTCTCCGGGCTCTCCTTGGCGCCGGCCACCGTCGAGAAGCGCACGAACATCGGCGTCTTCACGCCGGTCTCGTTCAGCACGCGGGCGCGGGTGTACTTGGAGGCCGGCTCGTTGCCGATCTTGCCGTAGGCCTCGAAGTAGCCGTGGGCGCCGGCGCCGCGGGCATGGACCACGCGCTCCGGGATCCGCTCACGGTCGAAATGCGTGATCTTCTCGATGAACTGGTAGTTCTCGAGCGTCGCCGGGCCGCGCTCGCCGACCGTCCGGGTGCTCTGGTTGTCGCGGACCGGATGGCCCTGGCGTGTAGTCAGGATCGGGCGTTGATCGCTCATGCGTCTCATCTCTCCGTGATGCCTGTCATCGGCATATGGGGCCGCCGCAGCAGACTGGAACCGTTCCGACGAGGTTATGGACCTCCGATGTGGCGTTGGCTAATGCATCGTCCCAAACGCCGTGATAGACGCCGCCTATGAACCTGTCGGGCCTGTCGCTGCGCGATCTGGAATATGTGGTGGCCATCGCCGACGAGGGCCATTTCGGCCGGGCGGCCGAGCGCTGCAACGTCAGCCAGCCGACCTTGAGCGTCCAGGTCCGCAAGCTCGAGGCCTCCCTGGGCGTGACCCTGTTCGAGCGCTCGAACCGCCGTGTCCTCCTCACGGAGGCCGGACAGGGGATTGTCCGGCAATCGCGCGTCGTCCTGGCCGAGGCCCAGAGGCTCCTGGCGCTGGCGACCGAGGGGCGCGGCTCGCCGCTCACCGGGCGGCTGGTGCTGGCGGCGATCCAGACGCTGGGACCCTACTTCTTCCCGCTCGTGCTGCGGCCGCTGCGCCAGCAATACCCGCTGCTGACACTGTCGCTGTCGGAATCCCGCACCGCCGAGATCGTCGAGGGCCTGCGCGACGGGCGCATCGACGCCGCCCTGGTCTCCCTGCCTCTGCCTCCGGTCGGGCTGGCGGTGGCGCCGCTCTTCGTCGAGCCGTTCTGGCTGGCCTGCCCGGCCGAGCATGCGCTGGCCCGCGGCGGCGCCCTGTCGGCCACGGAGATCGCCGGGCCGGACCTGCTGCTGCTCGACGAGGGCAACTGCCTACGCGACCAGGCGATCGCGGCCTGCGGCGCCGGTTCCTCCATGGGGCGCCACGCCACCAGCCTGGAGACCCTCCGCTCGATGGTGGCGGCGGGGACCGGGTACACCCTGCTGCCGGCGCTCGCCGTGCCCGCCGGCCCCGATCCGACCGGCTTGACCGTCACGCGCGCCTTCGACGTCGACGGGCCCGGCCGCACCATCGCGTTGGCCTGGCGGGCGAGCGATCCCCGCGCGCCTGGGCTGGCAAACCTGGCGGCGTTCTTCCGCGCGCACGCACCGGCCGGCACGGCTGCGTGCCGGGATGGGGCGGCATAGGTTTCGAGGATCTGGGTTCTGAGGCACGGCCGTTCGTTGACCCGCCCCGTCATCCCGGGGCGCCGTAGGCGAGCCCGGGATCCAGATCCGCCGACGGCGCATGGTCTTGTCGCAACTCAGTTTTTCGATGCCACACTCCCGAAATGCCGGGGTGATTCATATCGCAGAGGGCTGCTCCGCCGGACCGTATCGCCAGCGCGCGGAGGAACGTCCAATCCGCACCGGCTCCACACACGATCCGCAATGTGATGTGTGAAGACCCGCCGGATCGGACAGAATGCTTCGGCCGGCGCGAGACGGCGACCCCCTGGAGCACGTGCATGCGGCGCAGACTGATCGCGACCCTCTTCGCCCTCCTCGCCCCCGCGGCGGCCCGCGCCGAGCCGCACGACAGCTTCGCCCGCATCGACGCCATCGACCGCGCCTCCCTGGTAATGACCGTAGAGGCCGGCATCGTGCCGCGCGATCTCGGCGCGCGGATCGCCCGCGCGCTCGATCAGGTCGCGGCGGATGCCGCCAGGCCGGGGGCCGAGCGGCCCGACGACTACCTGCGGATCGAGCCGCTGATCACCGCCATCGCCGGACCGGACGCCACCCGGATGCATTCCGGCCGCAGCCGTCAGGACATCATTCCGACCGTGCTGAAGCTCGACCAACGCGACCGGCTGCTCGACCTCGCCGAGGCCCTGGACAAGACTCGCGCCGCCCTCCTGGATGTCGCCGGGCGGGAAGCCGATACGATCGTCCCGGCCTACACCAACGGCGTGCAGGCCCAGCCGACGACGCTGGGTCATTACCTGCTCGGCTATGCGGGAGCGCTGGCCCGCGACGGGGATCGCCTGCGCGAGACCTGGGCGCGCGTGAACCTCTCGCCATTGGGGGCCGCGGCGCTCGGCACGTCGAGTTTCCCGGTCGATCGCGTCCGCCTCGCCGGGCTGCTGGGCTTCGATGCGGCGGTGGAGAACAGCTACGATGCCGGACAGCTGGCGCCCATGGATCTCGGCCTGGAGCTGACCGGCCTGTCGGCCAACCTCGCCACCACGGCCGGCAGCTTCGCGCAGGACCTCTACGCCCAGTACCACCAAACCCGGCCGTGGATCCTGCTGCGTGAGGGCGCGCTGACGGGGCCGAGCAGCATCATGCCGCAGAAGCGCAACCCAGTGGCGCTGTACAGCCTGCGCATGAAGGCGAGCGACGTGGTCGGCGCCGCGCAGGCCTTCGTCATCATGGCCCACAACGTCGATTCCGGCATGCCGGACTACAAGCGCAACCAAGCCGAGCCCCCGGGCCGGACCGTCTCCGAGGCGGCCGAGACCTGCCGGCGCTGGACCCGGGTCCTCGATGGGCTGGTGATCGACCGGGAACGGGCCGCCGACGAGGTCGCAGCCGATTATTCCACCACCACGGAGCTTGCCGACACGCTCCAGCGCGAGGCCGACGTGCCGTTCCGGCTCGGGCACCATTTTGCCTCCGAACTGGTGAGCTATGGCCGCAGCCACGACCTGCGCCCAGCCGACCTGCCGTTCACCGAGGTGAAGCGGATCTACGCGGAGGCCGCGGCCGGCTCGGGCCTCAAGCCCGACCTGCCCCTGGACGAGGCCCGGTTCCGGGCCGCCCTGTCGGCCCGAGGCATGATCGACGCCGCGAAGGGGCTCGGCGGACCGCAAGCCCCGGAGGTTCGACGCATGCTGGCGGCCGCCCGGACGCGGCTCGATGCCGACCGGACCTGGCTGGCGGATCGGCGCACCGCGCTCAAGGAGGCGCGCACCCGGCTCGACGCGGCCTTCGCGGATCTCAGCCGGGGGCCGTAGGATCGGCCCCGACGATCGCCGGTCCGGGCCGCCCATCCCGAGGAGCCCGCCGCGCGATCCCCGACGATTCCGGGGGCCTCCGCTTCGCTCCGGTGCCTCAGGATGTGGGCGGGGGCGGAAGAGGCCCCGGGGCGAGCCTGCGCCCGCGAGATGCCTCCGCTTCAGAAAAACGCGTCACCACGATCCCTGTGAAGACCGTAGCTCGCCAGCCCCGACATCGGCATTGCAAAAATCTTTGCCGTGACAGGGCCCATATTGCAGTGTAGCGGGCCTCCGCCCGGCAATCCGTACGGGTGAACCCGCCCCCGGTCGCCTTGCCCTCCTCCCGCAGCCTCGGCCTCTGGGCCGCCCTCGCCGTCGCGTCGGCGGCCGTCTCGCTCGGCCTGCTGCACGCGGGGTTCCCCGCCGCGCTCCTGCTCGGGCCGATGATCGCGGCGATCGCCTTCGGGGTCGGTGGCTCCCGCCTGCACGTGCCGCGCTTCGCCTTCAACGCCGCGCAGGCGATGATCGGCTGTCTGGTGGCCCACGCCGTGACCGGGCAGATCGCCCAGACCTTGTTCGAGGACGGGCCGCTGATCGTCGCCGTGGTGCTGGTGACGGTGGCGGCGAGCGGCCTCGTCGGCTGGATCCTCACGCGGTTGCGGGTGCTGCCCGGGACCACGGCGGCCTGGGGTTCCTCCCCCGGCGGCGCCTCCGCCATGGTGGCGATGGCCGAGGATTTCGGCGCCGATCCGCGGCTCGTGGCCTTCATGCAGTATGTACGGGTCGCCGCCGTGGTGTTCTCGGCCTCGCTGGCCGCCCGGTTCCTGATGGAGGCGCCGGTCCCGGGCGCCGCCGCCGGGGCGGCCGAGGTGACCGGAGCGCTCTCGCTGCTGGCGACGCTGGCGGTCGCGGTGGTCGGGGCCGGCGTCGCCCTGTCCCTCCGGGTCCCGGCCGGCGCGCAGATCGGCCCGATGGTGCTCGGCAGTCTGCTCCATGCCAGCGGCCTGGTGCGGATGTCCCTGCCGGCACCGATCCTCGAACTCGCCTATGCCTGCATCGGCATCTATGTCGGCCTGCGCTTCACCCGCGAAACCCTGCGGCTGACCTTTTCCGCCCTGCCCGGCATCCTGGCCGCGACCTTCTCGGTGATCGCCCTGTGCGGCGCCTGGGGCTGGGGCCTGACCTTCCTGTTGCCGATCGACCTGCTCACCGCCGTGTTGGCCACCAGTCCGGGCGGGCTCGATTCCGTGGCGATCATCGCGGTCGGCTCGAAGGCGGACGTGTCCTTCGTGCTGGCCGTGCAGACGCTGCGCCTGTTCGTGGTGCTGCTGACCGGGCCGCTTCTGGCCAAGTGGATCAGCCGGTCGGTGCCGGAGGGCGCCGCCCGATGAACGCCCTCGTCCTCGCCTTCCTCAATTCCTGGCGCGGCCTGCGCCACGGCGCCCGCACCGAGCGGGCGGTGCGGCAGGAGCTGGTGCTGCTGGCGCTCGGCGTGCCGGTGGCCCTGCTGCTGGGCGCGACCCTCTGGGTCCGGGTCGCCCTGATGGTGAGCCTGCTGCTGATGCTGGCCGCCGAGTTCCTCAACACCGCCGTGGAGAAGCTCTGCGACCACGTCCACCCCGGCCACCACCCGATGATCGGCACCGTGAAGGATCTGGCCTCGGCCGGGACCTTCATGGCCCAGATGGCGGCGCTGCTGGTGTGGGTGGCGGCGCTCGTGGAGCGGGTGGGGTGACCTGACCGGGATGTCCCGCGCGCAGCTGCTGCGTGCGAACTGGTAAGACCGTCAGATCTTTGACCGGCTGGGTGTTGGTGGTGTCTGGTTCCGCCACCTTCGGCCGCGACCAAGCCGAGCGGTCTTACGCTGGGCTGACGGCGCTGTTCGCCAAGAACCCCGCTGCTGGCCTTCTTCCGGGATGACCTCGTGCCTCCGGTGCGGCTGTATCCGTACCGCGCGCATGTCGTCGGGTATGTCGAGCACGCGGCCGGCATCTTGATCGTCCGCGTCCTGCACGGCTGCCAGGACTGGGCCCGGCCTCTGACCTGAGCGAGCCTCCGCTCGCATCTCGCCGCGCGAGGGTCTATCTCGGCCCATCCGCGCCGCGCGCCGAAGTCCCAAAAACATGACCGACTACATCCGCAAGATCCTGACCGCCCGCGTCTACGACGTGGCGATCGAGAGCCCGCTCGATCCGATGCCCCGGATGACGAAGCGGCTCGGCCGGCCCGTGCTGCTCAAGCGCGAGGACCTGCAGCCCGTCTTCTCGTTCAAGCTGCGCGGCGCCTACAACAAGATGTCGGGCCTGAGCCCGGACCAGATCGCCCGGGGCGTGGTCTGCGCCTCCGCGGGCAACCATGCGCAGGGCGTGGCGCTGGCGTCGGCCAAGCTCGGGGCCCGGGCGGTGATCGTGATGCCGCGCACCACCCCGTCGATCAAGGTCGATGCCTGCCGGGCCCGCGGCGCCGAGGTGGTGCTGCACGGTGACGCGTTCGACGAGGCCCTGGCCCACGCCAAGATCCTGGAGGCCGAGCAGGGGCTGACCTTCCTGCACCCGTTCGACGATCCCGAGGTCATCGCCGGCCAGGGGACCATCGGCAAGGAGATCCTGGAGCAGCATACCGGGCCGATCGAGGCGATCTTCGTGCCGGTGGGCGGCGGCGGGCTGGCCGCCGGGATCGCGACCTTCGTGAAGTACCTGCGGCCCGGCACCAAGGTGATCGGCGTCGAGCCTGAGGATGCCGCCTGCATGGCGGCTGCGCTCGCCGCCGGCACCCGGGTCAGCCTGCCCTCGGTCGGGCTGTTCGCCGACGGCGTCGCCGTGCGCCAAGCCGGCGAGGAGACCTTCCGGCTCTGCCGGGAGCATCTCGACGAAGTCATCACGGTGGACACCGACGCCATGTGCGCGGCGGTGAAGGACATCTTCGACGACACCCGGGCGGTGTCGGAGCCGTCCGGGGCGCTGAGCCTCGCCGGGGCCAAGCTCTACGCCGAGCGCGAGGGCGGCGACGGCACCCTGATCGCGATCTCTTCGGGGGCGAACCTCAACTTCGACCGCCTGCGCCATATCGCCGAGCGGGCGGAGATCGGCGAGCAGCGCGAGGTCCTGCTCGGCGTCTCCATCCCGGAGCAGCCCGGCGCCTACCGGGCGTTCATCAGGGCGCTCGGGCCGCGGGCGATCACCGAGTTCAACTACCGCCACGCCCCGGGCTCCGAGGCGCAGATCTTCGTGGGCATCAACATCGCCGGTGGCAAGCGCGAGAAGCAGGGGCTGATCGGCGACCTGCGCGAGGCCGGATACCGGGTCCTCGACATGAGCGACAACGAGATGGCCAAAGTCCACGTCCGCTACATGGTCGGCGGCCGGGCCGTCGGGGTCGCGCATGAGCGGCTGTTCCGCTTCCAGTTCCCGGAGCGGCCGGGCGCGCTGATGAAGTTCCTGGACGCGCTGGGGCCCGGCTTCGACATCACCCTGTTCCACTACCGCAACCACGGCGCCGATTACGGCCGGGTCCTCGCCGGCATCGCGGTGCCGCCGGCCGAGCGCACACGGTTCGATGCTGCAATCGAGGCGTTGGGCTACCCGGCCACCGACGAGACCGAGAATCCGGCCTATCGCCTCTTCCTGGACGGCGAGGCGGCCTGAGACGTCAGCTGTCGACGGTATCGACCGAGACCACCTCGGCGGTCTCGCGCAGCTTGGCGGCGATCGCTTCGAAGCTCGTGCGCGACAGCCGGACGAAGGTGACGGTGACCTCGTCGAGGTCCGGGTCTGAAGCCGGCCGGGTGCTGAACTGGCGCACCCGCGAGGCGCGCTCGCCGGTCACCGCATGGAGGGTGTCGATCGACATCCCGCCCTTGCGGACGGTCATGCGCAGGGTCTGGGACCGCATCCGCTCGCGCCAGCGTTCCTCGAACGGCTTGATCCCCGCCAGGATGCCGACCACCAGGACCGTCGTCGCCAAAGCCGGCACATAAAGCCCGCTGCCGATCGCGAGCCCGATCGCCGCCACGCCCCACAGGCTTGCCGCCGTGGTGAGCCCCTTCACGACCTCGCCGCGCAGCAGGATCGTGCCCGCGCCGAGGAACCCGATTCCCGAGACGACCTGCGCGGCGATGCGCGAGGGATCGAGCACGACGTTCTTGGTGCCGAGCACGTCGCTGAAGCCGAAGGCCGAGACGATCATGATCAGGCAGGAGCCGACGCAGACGAGCATGTGCGTCCGCAGGCCCGCCGCCCAGAGCAGCCGCTCGCGCTCCAGCCCGATGACGCTGCCGGCCAGCGCCGCCAAGGCGAGCCGCATCACCATCTCCGCGTTGCTGATCAGGATCGCCTCCATCGCTGCGCGTCAGACGGATCGTTTCTGGCGGGACCGGGAAGGCGGATCAAGGCAGATCCGGGATTCGATCGCCGTTCCGCTCGGCGTGCCTCACGGGGCCACAGGCGAACCCGGAATGCCGAGGCGGTCCGTCCCGAAGACAGCGAGGCTGCCGACCGCAAGACCGTTCAGGCGGCGACGCGCGTTCAGGCCGCCCCCAGCGCCGCCTTCTCCACCTCGTAGGCCGCCCGCACGGCGGCCGGACCGTAGGCCCGCTCGAGCCGCCGGACCGTGAAATGCGCCCGGGCGGTCGATTGGAAATGGCTCATGAAGGCGGTGTTCACCGCAGCCCCCCCGAAGGCGCCCAGCACGGGGACGGCCTGCGCGGCGACCTTCTGCGAGACCACGAGGCCGAACCGGGCCGCGATCTGCGCCGTGAACCGGATCAGGGCCGGAGCCGACTGGTCGAGCAGGGTCTTGCTGCCGGCGTAGCGTGCGGCCTCCGCCAGGGTCTTGGCCAGGGCCGCCCGGACCGCGAAATAGCCGCTCTCGGTCAATGCCGAGCCGGCCTCCGTCTCGGCCGCGGTGCGTCCGCCCAGGGCGAAGACCTGGACGCAGGCCAAGGCACCCTCTGGCGTTTCCAGGTCCTCGCCTTCGTCACGGGCGATTTCGGCGATCGAGCGGAGCATCAGCGTGGTCGAAACCGGCAGCTCGACGGCCAGCGTCGCCAGCCCGAACGCGCCGCCCAGCGCCCCGGACAGCGCCGCGAACGCCTTGTGCTTGGTGTCGCCCGAGCCGAGCAGACGGGTCAGCCGGCTGTCCGCCTTGGCGGCGACTGCCTCGATCTCGGTACCCGCGGTGGGAACGACGTCCCTGCGCGGCAGCGTTGCCAGGGCGACCCGCAGCGCGCCGCGCATCGCAGCCTCGGTGGAGCGGCCGACGGCCTCCGTCACCGGGGCGGGCAGCGAGCGGCCGATGATGTCGAGCGGGGCGCCGGCCGCCGAGGACAGGCGGGCGGCCAGGCTCGGCCGCTCCAGTACCGCCACGGCCCGGCGCAGGGCGGCGAGGTCCGCCTCGCTCAAGGCGATTTCGGGGATCGGCGCCGGCATCGTCGCGTCGGCGCGAGTGAGATCGCTCGTGCTCATCCGTGAATTCCTGGATCTGATCGCATCACGCGGTGCCGGAAGCCCGCGCCGTGGAAGGAAGCTCGGGCGCCGGGATGCGGTTCCCCGCCTCGTCCGCCGCCCGTGCCGCAGCCTCGTCCTGACGCTGCCCGCGCCGCCCGACCGCGAGGCAGAGGATCAGCACCGGGATCCCGACCAGGGAGGTCATCACGAAGAAGGCCGGATAGCCGATCGCCGCCACGACGAAGCCGGACGACCCCGCGACCAGCTTGCCCGGCAAGGCGTAGAGCGAGGAGAACAGTGCGTACTGCGTCGCCGCGTAGGCCGGGCTGGTGAGGCTCGACATGTAGGCGATCAGCACGATGCCGGCGAAGGAGCCGCAGAAGTTCTCGATCGAGATCGCCACCGTCAGGCGCCAGATCTCGGGAGCGCCGGCCGACAGCCAGGCGAAGGACAGGTGCGAGGAGGCGGCCAGGAAGGCGCCGAGCAGCAACGTCGGGAACAGGCCGAGCCGCGCCAGGGCCCAGCCGCCCGCGAAGCCCCCCGCGATGCCGACCCAGATGCCGTACAGCTTGGTGACGGTTGCGATCTCTTTGAGGTCGAAGCCCAGCGTCCGATAGAGCGGGCTCGCCATCACGCCCGAGAGAAAATCCGGCAGACGGTAGAGCGCCACCAGCAGCAGGATGCCCCAGAGCGCGCCGCCGAAGCGGCCGTGCAGCTCGGTCAGCGGCTCCAGCACGGCCCGGCGCATGGACCAGAACCGGGAATGCCCGGCCGCGTCGGCCTGCACCCGCGCGGGTGCGTCGAAGGCCGGCGCCAGCAGCGCGGCGATCATCCCGACCAGCATCAGGGCCGCCATGATCAGGTAGGCCAGCGTCCAGCCCCCGGACGAGGCGATGAACAGGGCCCCGGCGCCGGCCGCGATCAGCCCGAGCCGGTAGCCGAGGTTCGAGGTCGCCGCCAGGATGCCCTGGAAGTCGCTGCCGGCGGCGTCGATGCGCCAGCCGTCCACGACCACATCCTGGCTCGCCGCGCAGAAGGCCACCAGGAAGGCCCCGAAGCCGAGCAGCGCCAGGTTGGTCTTCGGGTCCGAGAAGGCCATCAGGATCAGGCACAGGGCGACGGCGGCCTGCGTGGTCACCATCCAGGCCCGCCGCCGGCCGAGCAGCCTGCTCAGCACCGGCACGTTCAGCCGGTCGATCGCCGGGGCCCACAGGAACTTCAGCGAGTACGGCAGCGCGACGTAGCTGAACAGGCCGATCGCCCGCACGTCGATATCCGAGAAGGCGAGCCGGAGCGTGAAGGTCCCGAGCACCAGCAGGAGCGGCAGCCCGGAGGAGAATCCGAGCGCCAGCATCAGCAGGATTCGGCGATCCTCGACGATATCGCGCAGGTGAAAGCGGCGCGCAGCCTGTGGCGGGTTGGCCATGGCATGGAACTCCTGAGCCTTAAT
Source organism: Methylobacterium sp. WL64 (assembly GCF_008039945.1). NCBI lineage: Bacteria > Pseudomonadati > Pseudomonadota > Alphaproteobacteria > Hyphomicrobiales > Methylobacteriaceae > Methylobacterium > Methylobacterium sp. WL64. The sequence continues at coordinate 7,673 of NZ_VRVA01000005.1, read as the reverse complement.
GGCCTTGATCCCGCGAAATCGTGGCAGCCTTGCGCCGTTCGGGTCTTGGCTGAATCGGGGGGCCGTGCGCCTAAATCATGGTCGATGCCTGCTTAACGTGGTCTCCACGTCCTGCATGCGCGGGGCGTGATCGGCGTTGCCGTATCCTAAAGCCGGGTCGATCGAGTGTGGAATGATGCGTTGAGTGCCCGCCCCGAGCCCAGTCCGCCAAACGCGATGCTGGTCGATGCCTTTGCCCGTTCGCCGTCCCCGATGGTGATCACCGACGCGCGTGCGCCCGACAACCCGATCTCCTGGGTCAACGACGCGTTCCTGGCATTGAGCGGCTTCGCCGTCCATGAACTGGTCGGACGCAACTGCCGCATGCTCCAGGGGCCTGGAACCGACAAGGCCGAGGTGGCCCGGATCCGGGCCGCCGTCCAAGCCGGTGATTCGATCAGCTCCGAGCTGCTGAACTATCGCAAGGACGGCTCGCCCTACTGGAGCGCCATGACGATCACACCGGTCCACGACGCGGCCGGCCTCGCGTATTTCTACGCGGCGCAATCCGACATGACCCACACCCGCGAACGCGAGTTCACCATGCGGGTGAACAACGACGAGTTGGAGCGCCTGGTCGCGGCCCGCACCCATGACCTCAGTGCGGCTCTGGAGCAGAAGACCGCTCTGCTTCACGAGGTCGACCACCGGGTGAAGAACAATCTTCAGGTCATCTCCTCGCTGATGCTGCTGAAGGCCCGGCGCACGCCGGAGGGCGAGGCCCGGGACGCGCTTCAGGGCATGGCCGAGCGGATCGGAGCGCTCTCGACCGCGCACCGGATGCTCTACTCCGAGGGCGACTGCACCCACTTCAACCTCGGCGATTTCGCGGCCGAGTTCCTGTCCGACGTGAATGCCGGCCTCGATCACGAGACGCGACGGGTCGAGGCCGAGGTCGAGCCGATCTCGGTGGCGGCCGCCATGGCGGCACCGCTCGCCCTGCTCATCCACGAGCTGACCGCGAACGCCCTGCGTCACGCCTTCCCGGATGCGCGCGAGGGCCGCGTCTCGATCACTGCCCGCCGCACCGAGTCCGGGATGCGCCTGACGATCCGCGACGACGGCGTCGGCATCGCGGCGGCGGCCCCGAACCCCGCCGGTTTCGGTCGTAATCTCGTGGAGATGGTGGTGCGCCAGCTGCGAGGCACCATCGCCTGGGTCGATGCCGGACCCGGCACCCATGTCCAGATCGATATCCCGCTCCTGGCGCCGGCTTGAGTCTTCGGCCCAATGGCCTCAAGCTCAGTGCCCCTGAACACCATCCCGAAGGCCGGATGCTGGCTCTCGGACCGCGTCGATGCTCGATGAAGAACCTGGAGCCTCCCCGGATCCGCAATCCGCTGGTGGGCCCTGCAACGGGATGGGGAGAGCGCATGAGGGGCGGGAATGCCGGCACGGACGCTGCGCTCCGCATCCTCGTGGTCGAGGATGAGGTGCTGATCGCCCTCGAACTCGAATGCCTGCTCGACGATCTCGGGCACGTCACGGTCGGCATCGCGGGGAGTTCGACCGAGGCGATCGCGCTGGGGCGCTCCGCCACTCCGGACGTCGCCTTCGTGGACATCCACCTGGTCGACGGCCCCACCGGCGTCGAGGTCGCCCGGGCGCTCTCGGCGGATCCGCGGATCACCGTGGTGTTCATGACCGCCAACGCGAAGCGCATCCCGGACGACTTCGCGGGTGCCATCGGGGTGATCGCCAAGCCCTATAGCGAGCGCGTTGTCGCCAGCATCCTGGACTGGGTCGGCGACCGCCGGGCCGGCCGTGCGCCGGAGCATGGCGCGCCGGATGGCTTTCATTTTGCTCCGGCGCCGTGAATCTGCAGACCCAACGCTCCTATGAAATCCCCTTATGTCGAGGCGACGGCGCGAGGCTGCTGCGCAGCACCCCTGGATGAGGGGGTGCGGGAACCAAGATCAATCCGCGATCACCGCTTTTCCGCCCGCTCGCGTTTGAGCCGATAGAGCGCGTCCAGCGCCTCCCGGGGCGTCAGCGCGTCCGGATCGATGGTGTCGAGCAGCGTGCCGATCGGATCCTCGGCCGGCGGCTCAGGCGGCGGTGGCGGGGCGAGCGCCGCGAACAGGGGCAGGTCGTCGATCCTGGCCCGGGCCGGACGCCCGCGCTCGGCCTTCTCCAGGCTCTTTAGGATCGCCCCGGCCCGGGTGACCACGCTGGCCGGCAGCCCGGCCAGACGCGCCACCTGGAGGCCGTAACTGCGCTCGGCGATGCCCGGCACCACCTCGTGCAGGAAGACCACGCCGTCGCGGTGCTCGGCCACCTTCAGGGTCGCGTTGTCGAGCCGCGCCAGCCGGTCGCCGAGCGCCGTCAACTCGTGGAAGTGCGTGGCGAACAACGCCCGGCAGGCATTGGCCTCGTGGAGGTGCTCGAGGCACGCCCAGGCGATCGACAGCCCGTCGAAGGTCGCGGTGCCGCGCCCGATCTCGTCCAGGATCACCAGGGAGCGCCGGCTCGCCTGATTGAGGATCGCGGCGGTCTCGACCATCTCGACCATGAAGGTCGATTGCCCGCGCGCCAGGTCGTCGGCGGCGCCCACTCTGGAGAACAGGCGGTCGACCCGCCCGATCTGCGCCGACGCCGCCGGAACGAACGCGCCCATCTGGGCCAGCACGGCGATCAGGGCGTTCTGGCGTAGAAAGGTCGACTTCCCGCCCATGTTCGGGCCGGTGATCAGTCGGATCCGGCCGCGCGTCTCGCCCGACAGGTCGCAATCGTTGGCGATGAACGGCTCGCCCGCCCGGCGCAACGCGGCCTCAACCACCGGGTGACGACCGCCGATGATCGCGAAGGCCAGAGAATCGTCCACCTCGGGCCGCCGCCAGTCCAACTCGACCGCGAGTTCGGCGTTGCTGGCCGCGACGTCGAGCGACGCCAGGGCTTCGGCGACCCGCGCAGTCTGCGAAGACTGTTCGACGATACGGCCGGCCAATTCTTCGAAGATCGCGGATTCGAGCGCCAGCGCGCGGTCCGAAGCGCCGGAGATCCTTCGCTCCAGGTCGCCCAATTCGACGCTCGTGAAGCGCATCGCATCGACCATGGTCTGGCGATGCACGAAGTCCCGCTGAAGGCCCTTGAGGCAGGCCTCACCCACCGATTGCGGAACCTCGATGAAATATCCGAGCAGGTTGTTGTGCTTGATCCGCAGCGTCCGGCAGCCGGTCTCCTCGGCGTAGCGGGCCTGGAGTGCCGCGACGACCTTGCGCGAATCCTGGCCGAGCAGCCGGGCCTCGTCCACCGCCGCGGAAAACCCCGCTTTGACGAAGCCGCCGTCCCGCCGGGACAGGGGCAGCTCGTCGGCCAACGCGGCCTGCAGCGACGTCGCCAGGGCCGGATCGGCCGCCCCCAGGGCCTCGGCGACCTCCGCAAGCTCCGGTGTGCCTACGCCGGCCTGCGTCAGGACCGCCCCGAGGCCGGCGGCGGCCGACAGCCCGTCCCGGATCGCGGCCAGGTCCCGGGGGCCGCTGCGCCCCAACCCGACCCGGGAGAGCGCCCGCGCCAGATCGGGGGCCCGGGCCAGCGTCTCGCGGATCGCTTTCCGGAGGCCGTGGTCCTCGACGAGATACGCGACGGTCTCGTGCCGGCGGGCGATCCGCTCCAGGTCGGTGAGCGGCCCCGCCAGGCGCTCGGCCAGCAGGCGGGCGCCGTTGGCGGTGACGGTCCGGTCGATCGTGTCCAGCAGGCTGCCGGTGCGCTCGCCCGAGAGCGTGCGGGTCAGCTCCAGGTTGGCGCGGGTGGCGGCATCGATGGCGAGCGTCGACCCCGCCGCCTCGCGGCTCGGCACCGAGAGGGGCGCCCGGGCGGCGAGCTGCGTGCGGGCGATGTAGAGGAGCCCGGTCCCGGCGGCCTGGATCTCGGCCCGGGTGAAATTGCCGAAGCCGTCGAGGGTCGAGACACCGTATTGCTCGCGCACCCGCCGCTCGGCCGCGGCGGGCTCCAGTTCGGCTTGGGCCAGGGGGACGATCGCGGCCCGGCTCTCCTGCCAGATCCGCGCCAGGGCCGGATCGGTGTGGATCGCCTCCGACAGGACGATTTCCCGGGGATCGTGCCGGGCGATGGCGCCGGCGAGATCGCCGCCCGAGACCTCGCTCAGGGAGAAGCGGCCGGTGGAGATGTCGATGGCGGCGAGGCCGTACGCCGTGGCCCCCTCCCCGGTCTTGCGTCGGCCGATCGCCAGCAGGAGGTTGGCGCTGGCCGGATCGAGGAGGCGATCCTCCGTGATCGTGCCCGGCGTGACGAGGCGGACCACCTCGCGTCGCACCACCGATTTCGGGCCGCGCCGCTTGGCTTCGGCGGGATCTTCGGTCTGCTCGCAGACCGCGACCCGGTTGCCCAGCGCGATCAGGCGGCTGAGGTAGTCGTCGGCGCGGTCGACCGGCACGCCGCACATCGGGATTTCGGCGCCACCGTGCCGGCCGCGCTTGGTCAGCACGATCCCGAGAGCCCGCGACGCGATCTCGGCGTCGCCGAAGAACAGCTCGTAGAAATCCCCCATCCGGTAGAACAGAAGGCAGTCGGGGTTGGCCGCCTTGATCTCGATGTACTGCGCCATCATCGGCGTTGCGCCGGCCGGATCCAGGCTGGCGGCGGGCGGTGTGTCGGCGATGCGGACGGCGGTTCGGGCCATGGCGCCTCTTAGCAGAGTGCGTCTGCCGAATCAGGCCGTCCCGGGCTACGCGCCTGGGGAGAAGCCGTCATCGTCGGTGGATGCCGTCGCTCCGAAATAGAAAAACCCGGCGCTTGCGGCGCCGGGCTGTCATTCGAATTGGGAGGGACGGCTCAGTAACGCGGGCCGCCGGTGGTGCTGCCCAGGTTCTGCTGGTAGCCCGGCCGCGACGGGTTCTTCGAGTTCGGGTTGCCGTGGTGCATCGTATTCATGCGGCGCATCCGGCGCTGATGGCGCGTGGAATGATGGCGGTGCATCCGGTGATCGTGGCGGTGATGCATCGCGACCTGATCGATCATGTCGTGACCCGTCAGGCCCGATTGCGGCAGCGCCGGGGCCGCCTGAACCGCCGCCGTTCCGGCGACGAGACCGCCCAAGACCAAGCTAGCGGTCAGCAGTGAACGAAAAGACATTTTTAAAATACTCCATCCGACTTCGAGAAGGCGATCCATAATGATCTGCGGCTGGCGAAGTTCCCAAGACTCTGCTGAAAAAGATTCAGTCCAATCGATGGAAAAATCGGATTGTCCCAAGGTCCAGAGCGTGTTTCGTCGATAGACCTACCTTGAGCAAAATCGAGGTCATGATAATACAACTTCTGAGATGAATTAAGCGCTCGACTGCCGAAACCGTGAGACTTTCGTCGGCTCGACACGCACGAGACCGAGCCGGATGCAGGCTTTCCGGGATCGGCACTGAACGCAGACAGCCCGTCGAAGAGATGTGCGGGGTCGGCCCGGGATCGTGATTCAGACCAGAAACGCTTGCAACGCGCTGTTGACGGCCACCGGCTCTTCGTGAGCGAGCCAATGGCTCGCGATTGGGAACCACGCGATCCGCCCGTCCTCGCAGAGATCCAGGCTCGCCTCCGCGAGGCCGGATTGCAGGGCGGTGTCCTGCTTGCCCCAGAGGATCAGGGTCGGCACGCGGACCCGCGGCGGCGCCGTCCGCGGCAACTGCGCCAAGGCACGGTACCAGTTCAGCATGGCGGTCATCGCGCCCGGCTGCAGCCAGGCCTCGACATAGCGGTCGAGGTCCGAAGCCGCGAAGGCCCCGGGCCGGCTCGTGCGGGTCAGCGCCCGCCGCAAGGCCCGGCACCGATCCGCCGTCAGCAGCCGCTCGGGCAGCACGGGGATCTGGAACAGGCCGACATAGGAGCTCCGCAGCCACTGCCCCGGGTGGCGGCGGATGTAGGATCCGACAATGCCCGGATGCGGCGCGTTGAGGATCGCGAGCCGGTCGATGCGGTCGGGATACAGGCTGGCGACCCACCACGCGACCAGCCCACCCCAATCGTGGCCGACGAGGCGGATCGTCCGGAAGCCGCAGGCGTCGGCCAGGGCGATCACGTCACCGGCCAGCCGGTCGAGATGGTAGGCGGCGATGCCGTGCGGCTTGTCGCTGAGGCCGTAACCGCGCTGATCGGGCACGACCAGCCGCAAGCCTGCCTCCGAGAGCGCTCCGATCTGATGGCGCCAGCCGTACCAGGATTCGGGAAAGCCGTGCAGGAGGATGGTCGGCGGACCCGCCTGCGGACCGGCCTCGGCCACGTGCAGGGTCACCTCCGGCAGGACGACCCGGCGCATCGCAACGCCCGCTACATCGTTCATCCGATCCCGTGCTCCGTCAGGCCCGACGGCTCACGTGGGCCGCCGGCCGTGCATCCATCCCGTCAGAAGCCAAGGGCGGAACAGGCGCCCGCCTCGGCCGCGAGTTGGTCCCTGAGCCGATCCGGAGATGTCCGCGTCCAGAGACAGAGCAGGACGAAGGCGGCACCGTGCAGCAGGGCTCCCGAGGCGGGGACATAGGGTGCGCCATCGCCATCCCGTAGGCTTGATGCCCGCGCGCTATCTGTCCGGTTGCGTGGTCCTGAAGAATTCGTAGTCATCGTCTTCGAGCTCAGCGTGTCTTCGTCTCAGGGAAGATCGTTGACCGGGGCATCTGGTTACCCCCTGCTCGTCGCCACGGTGTGCTGGCACACGCGCGACCGCCCTGCGCGATCCGGCGATCGGTCAGCGCATCGGATCGAGCCACTGCGCCAGATGTCCGGCCTCGATGTTCGCGCGGGTGTCCCGGTAACCGAGCTCGGCCGATTCCCGGAAGCTCGACCACGCGCGCAGATCGATGCCGGCGAGCGGCGGTCTGAGCAGGGCCGTGGCGTGGGCCGCGGCCATCATGGTTTGCGCGTCGCTCGACACGGTGGCCGCGCGCAACAAGAGCGGCGCCAGGCCCGGCATCGCGGCCGGCGAGCCGATCAATCTGCGCAGGAGCCGGCCGCGCCAGCCCCGGATGGGCATGTCCTGGAACGCGCGGTCGCTGCCGACATCGACGGCCAGGACCGGACCGCGCTCTAGTTCGGCGGCGACGTCCGCGGGCACGTTGTTCATCATGCCCCCGTCGACCAGCACGCCCGCCTCGCACAGGACTGGGGGCAGCAGTCCCGGGATCGCGATGCTCGCCCGCAAGGCCTTGGGCAGGTCCCCGGCGCGGTGGATCATCGCCCGCCCGGTCGTCAGGTTCGACGACACGCAGAAATACGGCAGCCACAGGTCCTCGATCCGCGCGCCGCCGTAGCGTTCGGCGAGACCTGCGTCGACCTTGGAACCCCGCGTCAGGGCGTGGATGGGCAAAGTGTAATCGTTTATCAGGCTGCGGCCGGCGAACGAGGCCTCGGTCTGCGCCTGGATCTCGGCGAGGCTCCAGCCCATGGCGAGGCTGGCGGCGATGATCGCTCCCATGCTGGTGCCGCCCACGAAGTCCGGCGGACAGCCGGCCTCGTCCAGGGCCTGGAGCACGCCGAGATGGGCAAATGCGCGCGCGCCGCCCCCGCCGAGCACCAGTCCCCCGGGCGCGTATACACATCTCCGCGCCCCCGAGACAAGCGCAGAGCGCGTATGCCGTCTTGTGGTTGAAAAAAAAAAGGGGGGGGGGGGGGGGGGGGGGGGGGGGGGGG
>NZ_VRVA01000059.1:0-34508 GCF_008039945.1 Methylobacterium sp. WL64 | reverse complement strand
ACTGTGGCGGTGAGGGCCGCACCTTGCTCTGTCGCGGGCTTAGAAAACCCTAGGCAAACACGGGCTGACCCTCACCTTGTAGCCTCACTGGCTTCACTCCAGCGGGCAACTCAAAGATACAAGGCAGAACCTCCCCGCGGGAGCGATGGCGTCGAATGCGCCGTCGGCGCTGATGCTCCCACGAGTCGGCAAAGAAAAACTGCGCCACGCGCACGGAGGAAACGATCATGCAGCTCCCGATCAAGCGGGCCATCGAAGCCGTACCTGGCGGCATGATGGTCGTGCCGCTGCTGGCCGGTGCCCTTATCGCAACCTTCTTTCCGGGCACGCCGAAACTCTTCGGCTCCTTCACGGGGGCGCTGTTCTCGGGCGCACTGACGATCCTCGCCGTGTTCTACGTGTGCATGGGCGCGAGCATCGATTTCCGGGCGACCCCCTACATCATGAAGAAGGGCGGCACGCTGCTGATCGTAAAGATCGGGATCGCCGTGATCCTCGGGTTCGTCTTCGGTCAGGTGCTCGGCGAGGCGCCGATCGCCGCCGGCATGTTCGCGGGCCTTTCCACCCTCGCGGTCGTCGCCAGCATGAACGACACCAACGGCGGGCTCTACATGGCGCTGATGGGCCAGTACGGTCGGCCGCGGGACGTCGGAGCCTACACCGTCATGTCCCTGGAAAGCGGGCCCTTCCTCACAATGGTGACGCTCGGCGTCGCGGGGCTCTCGACCTTTCCCTGGCAGACGCTCGTGGGCGCGATCCTACCGCTCGTCGTCGGCATGATCATCGGCAACCTCGATCGGGAGATGCGCGCCTTTCTTAGCCGCGCGATCCCGGTCATGATCCCGTTCTTCGCCTTTGCGCTCGGCGCCGGGCTTGACCTGTCGAAAGTGTGGCAGGCTGGCCTGCTCGGTCTTGGGATGGGCGTGGCGGTCGTGATCGTCACGGGCGTCCCGCTGTTCCTTGCCGATCGCTTGACCGGCGGGACGGGCGTCGCTGGCGTCGCCGCTGCCTCGACCGCGGGGAACGCCGCCGCCGTGCCGGCCATCGTCGCCTCGGCCAATCCGGCTTACGCGGACGCGGCGGGCCCCGCGACCATCCTCGTGGCAGCCTGCGTTGTGGTAACCGCGATCCTCGTCCCGATCGTGACGGCCTGGACCGCAAGAACCTTCGGCGACGTCCCGGAGACGGAAACCGAGTCCGAGACGGCAAGTTCGAACACGCCGGTCTCCCCAGATGCACCACGCGCTCAGCCCGCCGGCATCCGCTGAGATGCCAGGGCGCTGGCTCGTCCTTGCCGACGACCTCACGGGCGCGGCCGATTGCGCCATTGCGTTCGCGCGTCGGGGCTACGCCACGGCGGTGACCTGGGGCGAGGAGGCGCCCACCCCATCCGGGGGGCTGGCGGTGCTCGCCTACGACGCCGACAGCCGCGGCCTCCCTGCCGAGGCGGCCGCGCAACGCCACGCCGAGGTCCTCGATCGTCTGCTCGAGCCGGATCGGATCCTGTTCAAGAAGATCGACTCGACGCTAAGGGGACAGCCAGCGGCCGAGACGGTCGCCGCGATCGCGTGCCAAACGGCTCGGGCGGGGTCCGCCTTCGGGATCCTCGCACCGGCATTTCCCGCGACCGGACGGACCACTGTGGCAGGGCGCATTCGCGTCGACGGACGCCCGCTGGAGGACGCGGAGGTCTGGCGGCGCGACCACACCTACCCGAGCGCCGACCTCGCCGAGATGCTAGGCTCCGTCGGCATCAGGAGCGCGGTGGTCCCGCTCGAGACGGTGCGCGGTCCCGCCCTAGCCGCCGTGCTCGCAGGGATCGCCGCCGCCGGCACCGGTGTGGCCATCTGCGACGCCGAGACGGACGACGATCTCGGCCGCATCGCGGCCGGCGCCCCAGCAAATAGGCCGGCGACGTTCTTCATCGGCAGCGCAGGCCTCGCCCACGCGCTCGCCGCCGCGGACATACCAACGACCGGAGAGCCGATCCGAACCGCACCGGGCCAGCACGGAACCCTGATCGTAGTTGGGTCCCTCGCCACCGCCTCGCGCGTGGCTGCTTGCAAGCTTGCTGCTCTGAAGGACGTCGCTTACCTCCCAGCCTCACCCGAAACGCTCCTCCATGATCCGACTGGCCGCACGGCCCTCGCCGCGCGCGTTGCGCAGGTGACTACTGCCGGCGGTGACGTGCTGGTCGAGATCGCAATCGACGGCACGCTCGATACGATCCTCGGCCCGCGCCTCGTGCGCGGCCTCGCCGATGCCCTCGCTCCGGTCGCCCCGCAGATCGGCGCCCTCGCGGTAACCGGGGGTGAGACCGCCGCAGCGCTCCTCGCGTGTTGCGGCGTCGGCGGCATCCGCCTCGTCGACGAGATCGAGCCGGGCGTGTCGCTCGGCCTCACCCTGGGGCAACTCTCGATCCCCATCGCCACGAAGGCGGGTGCCTTCGGGGACGCGGACACTCTCATCCGCATCACCGAGCGCCTGCGCGCCGTCCGCAAAACAGGAAGCTTCGCATGACACGTCCAACCATCGCGATCACCATGGGCGATCCGGCCGGCATCGGGCCCGAAATAATCATGAAGGCGCTCGGCCAGCAGGATGTGCTGGCCCTGTGCAACCCCCTGGTGATCGGCGACGCGGGGCGTCTTCGGCAGGCGGGCGACATCGTCGGTTCGCAGATGGAGGTCGACGCTCTCGACGACGCCGACACGGCGAACTTCGCCGGCATGGCCGTGCAGTGCGTCGACCTCAAGATCGTGCCCTCGGACCTGCCCTTCGGCCGCGTGTCCCCGGTGGGGGGCGAGGCCGCCTACCGCTTCATCGAGCGGGCCGTCGAGGTCGTTCAGGCGGGACAGGCGCAGGGCATCTGCACGGCGCCGCTGTCCAAGGAGGCACTGCACGCCGCCGGCCACAAGTTCCCCGGCCACACGGAGCTCCTCGCTCACCTCACGGGGACGCCGGAGGTGTCGATGATGCTGGTCTCGCCGAAGCTCCGGGTGATCCACGTCACGACCCATATCGGCCTGATTGATGCCATCACGCGGATCGAGCCTGGGCTGGTGGAGCGGGTGATCGCACGAGGCCATGGCGTGCTGGTGAAGGCCGGGATCGCGAACCCGAAGATCGGCGTGTGCGCGATCAACCCGCACGCGGGCGAGAACGGCCTGTTCGGACGCGGCGAGGAAGCCGAGAAGATCGCCCCGGCGATCGAGGCGTGCCAGGCACGCGGCTGGGACGTGCGCGGCCCGCTCCCCGCCGACACGCTGTTCTTCCTCGCGGGGCGCGGCGACTACGACATGGTAGTCGCCATGTACCACGATCAGGGTCACGGGCCGATCAAGGTCCTGGGATTGGAGGCGGGCGTCAACATCACGGTCGGGCTTCCCGTGATCCGCACTTCCGTCGATCACGGCACTGCCTTCGACATAGCTGGGACCGGCGTCGCGGACGAGCGAAGCCTGGTGGAGGCTCTGCGTCAGGCCGTCGATCTCGCGCCGAGGCCAAATGCTTCCTGACGCCGACGAGAGCACCATCGCGTCGCGGTTGGCCAGGTCCGTACAGAGACCTGGAACGAGTGCGCCTTCAAGCCTTCGCTTTGACATCAAGCCACAGCTCACGCTGTAAGCGAAGCATCGTACGGGCGTGCTGGTCGCTGGTTATTGGCGCCCTGCGCCTGTTCGCCCTCATGACGAACCTATCAGCTCAATGTTTGGTCTCAGCATTTGGTGAAGCGGATTGCGCCCTCGCGAAACCGTCTTGCTTTCAGCCAGATCCTGCTTTTACGTCCGGCGGGCCTTTGAACGTCTCGATCGGGTGGAAAACGGTCCGACCGCTTTAAGCGCAGGATATGTCGATAGCTGCCTGTGATGGTCGAAGTCGCTTTCCCAAAGAACGGTGGTGTTTCGAGAAAGCCGGTGAATGGCCTCACACAGCAGTGCGGTCGGTGCTTATCCCTCGGCGGCCAACATCGTCAGCCGTTCACGCAGCCAGCGTTGTGCCGGATGGTTAGTCGTCCGGTCATGCCAGACACTCGCGATGGTAAAGCCAGGGATGGTGAGTGGCAGTTCCAGCACCTGCAGGCGATCCGACCAGCCATCGGCAACACGCCGAGGAATCAGCGCGATCATGTCGGACCGCGATACGACCTCCGGCACGATCAGGAAGCCCGACGTGGACAGGGCTACGGTGCGGCGGCGGCCGACAGCCTCTAGTGCCGCATCGGCAGGTCCCGAGAACCCGCCGCCCTGGGGAGACACCACAACGTGCTCCAAAGTACAGAACACGTCCAGGCTGACATAACCCTGCACGGCCGGGTGTCCCTTTCGGGCGATCACCGCGTAACCCTCACAATAGAGCTGACGCTGGCGCATGGCCGCCGGTGCATGGTCCGGAGATGCCAGGGCTAGGTCGACCTCGCCGCGCTCCAACTGTGTGGCGAGCGCCAGCACGTCGAGGGCACGCCAGGCGATGCGGACCCTGGGTGCCTCGGTCCTGAGCGCGACCGAGAACCGGGTGAGCAGCGCATACTGCACGTAGTCGCTCGCGGCGATCACCAGGGTGGCCTGCATGGTCGCCGGGTCGGACGGTGCTCCATTTGCCACAACCTTTCGGACACGCTCCAGTGCCTCATGCAACGGTTGCTGAAGCTCAACTGCGCGCTGGGTCAGGACCATCCCGCGCTGTGCCGGAATGAGGAGGGGATCGCCGAGAGCGTCGCGAAGCCGCGCCAGTCTGGCCGACAAGGCGGGCTGGCTGAGGTTCAGGCGCCGGGCGGCACGCGTGACGTTCCCTTCCGCCAGCAGGGCTTCGAGCGTGACGAGCAGGCCGAGATCGAGGTTCCTGGTATCCATGCCTTCGATAACAACAGGCAGGAGCTTCGATTTCAACACGGCGACGTACCACGCAATATGCCGAGCGGGCTTCGGTTTCCGAAGCTACCATCGACAACACGGATAGCAGTTTGCCGAAAGCCCCTGTCCTCGAACCGCATCGCCCTTCGTCGATCGCGTTCCCGCTGCTTGCGGCCATCCTGTTCCTGTTCTTCGTGTCGGCCAGCGTGCCCTCGCCCTTGTTCGTCGTGTTCCAAGGACGTTGGGGCTTCTCGCCGGGCATGCTGACGGTCGCTTTCAGCATCTACTCCCTGGTGCTTCTCGTGACCTTGCTCGTGGCCGGCTCGCTGTCCGACCATCTGGGACGCAAGCCGGTGATCGTCGCGGCGCTGGCGATCCAGGTCGCGTCCATGGCGCTGTTCCTGACGGCGGACGGCATTGGCGGACTGCTCGCCGCCCGAATCGTCCAGGGCCTGTCCATGGGCGTGGTCAACGGCGCCCTGTCCGCCGCGGTGATCGAGGCGGCGTCGCCGGCCCGAAAGGCGCTCGGCAGCCTGCTCACCAGCATCTCGCCGCTCGCAGGCTTGGCGACGGGCGCCTTCATCACCGGAGCCCTGCTCGGGATCACGGACAAGGCGGAGGTCTGGGCATTTGGGTTGCTCGGGGGGCTGTTCTGCCTGGGTGCGGCGACCGTGGTGCTCATCCCCGAGACGGCAAGCCCGGTGCCCGGCCTGCTTCGGTCCATGGTGCCGAGCGTGCATGTCGCCCAGTCGGCACGTGACGATTTCAGGCGTGGGCTACCGTTGCTCCTGGCCATTTGGGCGCTGTGCGGCTTCATCATCGCGCTCGGGCCGTCGCTGCTGCGCACCGTCTTCGGCATCAGCAGCGGATTGCTGAACGGCGCCACCGTCGCCGTGCTGTGTGGCGCCGGTACCGTGTCCCCGCTGATGCTGCGCGGGCTACCGCCTGGGCGCATGGCGGTAGTGGGCATGGCGGCGGTGACGGCCGGGGTCGGCCTCCTGCTCACGTCGATCGGCACCGGGGCACTGGCGCTATTCTTCGTCGGAGGCGCGCTCGCCGGCGCCGGGCTGGGCGCATCGTTCAGCGGCCTCATCCAGTCGCTCGTGCCGCTCACCCCGCTTCACGAACGTGCGGAACTTTTCGCGGCGATCTTCCTGATCACCTACCTGTCCCTGAGCGTCCCGCCCATCGCCGCCGGCTTCGCCGTTCCGCTGACCGGCTTCCTGGGCACGACCCAGGCTTATCTCGGCGCCGTCCTGGTCGTCTCGGCGATCGCGACCGTCCTGCAATGGCTGCCCTCGCGCAGCCGGGGAGCACCCGCGTGAAGGCTATCCAGGCTCATCCGCAGCAAGGGCTCGACGGCCTGACGTTGGTGGACCTTGCCGACCCCGGCGATCCCGGACCGAGCGCTATCCGCGTGCGGGTGCATGCCACCTCCCTGAACTTCCACGACCTGGGCGTGGTGACGGGACGGCTGCCGGCCGCCGATGGCCGCATCCCCATGGCCGACGGCGCCGGGGTGGTCGAGGCGGTCGGCTCGGAAGTCACTGAGTTCAGGCCTGGCGACCATGTCGTGTCGACCTTCTTCCCGACCTGGCTGGACGGCGAAGCCACCCTCGCCGACTTCGCCACCACACCGGGCGACGGGATCGACGGCTTCGCCCGGGAGGTGGTGGTGGCGCCCGCCACCTCCTTCACGCACACGCCGACCGGCTGGAGCCACGCCGCGGCCGCGACCCTGACCACGGCCGGGGTGACCGCGTGGCGGGCCCTGGTGGTCAACGGCGGCCTCAAGGTCGGCGACAGCGTGCTGGTGCTCGGCACGGGCGGGGTGTCGATCTTCGCGCTGCAGATCGCCCGGGCCATGGGGGCCACGGTGATCGCGACCTCCTCCTCCGATGAGAAGCTGGAGCGGCTTCGCGCGATGGGTGCTGCGCACGGCATCAACTACCGCCGGCACGAGCACTGGGGCGATCGGGTGCGGGAGCTCACGGGCGGGACCGGCGTGGATCACGTCGTGGAGGTAGGCGGCCCGGGCACGCTAGCGCAGTCGATCAAGGCCGCGCGCGTAGGAGGCCATATCTCGCTGATCGGCGTGCTGACCGGGAGGGCGGGCGCCGTCCCAACAGCCATGCTGATGGCACGGCAGCAACGCCTCCAGGGGCTGATCGTCGGCAGTCGCCGGCATCAGGTGGATCTAATCCGCGGCATCGACGCCGTCCACGGACACCCGGTGATCGACCGCTCCTTCCCGCTCGCCGAACTCGCCGATGCCTTCCGGCTCCAGGAGACTGGCGGCCACTTCGGCAAAATCGTCGTCGAGTTCTGATCAACGCATCTAGCAGGAGCATTGAACCATGAAGGTTCTTCTCGTCTTCGCCCACCCAGAACGCCACTCCCTGAACGGTGCGCTGCGCGACGTCGCCCTGGCCGAGTTGGAAGCGCAGGGGCATGAGGTCCGCGTCAGCGACCTCTACGCTGAAGGATGGAAGGCGAGCGTTGACCGCGCGGACTTCCCCGATATGGCGGAAGACGAGCGGCTACGGGTGGCCGGAGCGTCAGGTCGGGCGTTCACCGCCGGGGCGCTGACGGAGGACGTAAAGGCCGAGCAGGAGAAGCTGCTCTGGGCCGACACGCTGATCCTCCAGTTTCCGCTGTGGTGGTATGCGATGCCGGCCATCCTCAAGGGCTGGGTGGATCGCGTCTACGCTTTCGGCTTTGCCTACGGGGTGGGCGAACGGAGCGACACTCATTGGGGCGACCGCTTCGGCGAAGGTACGCTGGCCGGCAAGCACGCGATGCTGATCGTCACGGTCGGCGGGTGGGCGACGCACTACGCCCCGCGCGGCGTGAACGGTCCGATCGAGGACATCCTGTTCCCGATCAACCACGGCATCCTCTACTATCCCGGCTACACCGTCCTGCCGCCCTTTGTAGCCTACCGGGTGGACCGGCTAGACGAGACCGGGTTCGTGAAGATGGCGGACCAACTCAGGGAGCGGATGCGCAGCATCGAGACCACCGCGCCCATCCCATACAGGATGCAGAACGGCGGCGACTACCAAGTTCCCAGCCTGGAGCTGCGCCCGGAACTCGGCGATCCCGGTGCATCCGGCTTCGCCTTGCACGTGGATCGGATGCGGGTGGGTTGATACGGCTATAGCTTGCCAACCTGACTGCATGGTCGATCGACGGAGCATCAACGATGCTTCTTCATACTCCCGCAAACGAACGTAGAACGGGAAAGCTATGAACTCCTGCGGGGTAGGGCAGCAGGAACAGTTGTCCATTTCCCAAAATCCGTTCCCGATTTGCCTTTCCCAAAATCACCTCGTGGCCATGGGAAATCGGGAAAGGCGGATCGGACCGAATGACCGGTTTCGGGCTGCTTACGCATGTTGCCGAACCGCCGGGTTGGGTCGGATGCCGCTCGTCCGCTTCCGAGGTTCACTCCGAAGCAATTCCCTACTCTCGACCAATCGCTGCACCGGCCACGCTCTTAGCTCACTTCATCTTCCTGCCGGCATGGGCCGGCTGGGAGAACGACGATGGGACATTCAGAACACGACCCGGGCTTCAAGAACCACCGACCGTGGAACGCCGGACGGAAGCTTGGCGCCAAACGTGCCCTCAAACCGCAGCAGGTCTGGGCCGTGCGCTTTTGGCTCGATGGTGAGCGACGCGTGCGCGACCGCGCCATGTTCGACCTTGCCATCGACAGCAAGCTGCGCGGCTGCGACATCGTTAAGCTCAAGATCAGCGACCTTGTCAGCGGCGGTCGTGTCCGCTCGCGGGCCATCACCGTCCAGCAGAAGACCGGGCGGCCTGTGCAGTTCGAGCTGCTCGAACCGGCTCGCACCAGCATCCTGGCGTGGCTGGAAAGCCGGGGTGGTGCGCTCGACGACTACGCCTTTCCGAGCCGAACCGATCACGCGAAGCACATCAGCACCCGACAGTACGCCCGCCTCGTGGACGAATGGGTGACGGGCATCGGGCTGCGTCGGGAGGACTACGGCACGCACTCGTTGCGCCGGACGAACGCGTCGTTGATCTACAAGCGGACCGGCAACCTGCGCGCCGTACAGATCTTACTCGGGCACACGAAGATCGAGAGCACGGCGCGCTACCTCGGCGTCGA
Organism: Methylobacterium sp. WL64; assembly: GCF_008039945.1. Lineage (NCBI taxonomy): Bacteria > Pseudomonadati > Pseudomonadota > Alphaproteobacteria > Hyphomicrobiales > Methylobacteriaceae > Methylobacterium > Methylobacterium sp. WL64. The sequence goes on along the minus strand of NZ_VRVA01000059.1, from coordinate 25,517 downwards.
TGTCGAAGATGCGCTCGCGCTGGCCGAAGGCACGGAGATCTGAATTGCGGGCTCCCCGACGGCAACGTCGAGGAGCCTTTCAAGCAGTCCGGCCGAACTGCGCCCTTTCCGGCCATCTGGGCTGCAGCGCCAGCTTCCCGTTAGCGGACGCTCGGCAGGCATGGCGTTCCACACCCTTGGTGTCCCTAGCAATGTCGGGGGTGTCATCATCCACGGCCAGATCCGTGGGGAGGCGCTATTTCACTGAGGGCAAGCCGTTCACAGCCAGTACGCCGCGGAGCGATGTTGGTGCGCGTCCGAGGAGCTTCGTCAGCGTTGGGTCGACGATCGCGAACTCGTTCGCGCGGCTCGCTCGGAACAGGCCCAGGGCGATGTTGATTGCGCCCGATGGCAGACCGCGTGCGGCAAGTTGCGTTTCCTGCTCCGCATCCGAGGTCAGCCGGCGCGCGATGGTTCGACCCAACAGGTCGGAGAGGATCCCTGCGACGTCGGCAAGATCGAGTGCCTCGCTAGCGGTCAGGGGCGGGGTCGGCCCATCGAAGCGAACCTGGCCCGTGAGAACGAGGGCGGCGGCTTCGGCGAGATCGGCGTGGGTCGTCCAAGACACGGTGCCGTCTGCGGGTGCCGCCAATACGCCGGAGGTCACGGCATCGCCAATCAGCATCGGCACGGTGGATGCGTAGAAACCGTTTCGCAGGCTCGTCCAGGCGATGCCGACCTGGGCCAGCATCGCCTCGGTCGCAGCGTGATCGTGCATGGGTGGGAACGCCGACGTTGCGCTCGCCCCCATATGGCTGGTGTAGACGATCCGCCCGGCGCCGGCGGCTTTGGCCGCCGCGATCGCGGCGTGGTGCTGAGCCAGGGTATCGCCACCCGACGCCCGTGCGTTGGAGGACACGATCAGCACTTGGCTGGCCCCTTCGAACGCCGTCTCGAGGCTGCTCGGGTCGGCGAAATCCCCATGCCGCACCCGTACCCCACGGTTGGCTAAGTCCTCAGCCTTGCCGGGATCGCGGACACTGGCACCGATCCAGTCGGCGGGAACGCGATCGAGCAACCGCTCGACGATGGCGCGGCCGAGTTGGCCCGTGGCGCCGGTGACGACGATCATGACGATGTCTCTGTCCGTTCGAGGTTGGTTCGCAGATCACCAGACCGTGCGGCAGCCCGGCGCTTCGGCTGCGCCCCCTCTCGGTTCAACGGGGAAGGCGACCCGATCCCGTCTAGGAGGATCGCAAGGCGCCGTTCGTAGGACCGATCGAAGTCCGGTTCGTCGTCGAGCTTCCAGAGCGAGGCGAGCATGCGGCAGGCGGTCAGGACCGCCTCGGCCGTCAGCTCGGGTCGCAGCAGTCCCGCGGCTTGGGCGGCGGCAAGCGGGGCCGCGAGCACGTCGCGCATCCGCGCTTGGTTCGTGTCGGCATCGTAGTCGGGCATCTCGACGAGGCGAGCCAGGAACTTGTCGTAGACGGCCATGAGCTCGGTCGTGAAGCGGATGAAGGCCAAGGGATCGCCCGCACTGTGCCCCGCGATGCGATGTCGAAGTGCGTCGAGGTCGCGCTCGAGCACGGCCTCGTACATCGCCTGGCGATGCGGGAAATTCCGGTAAAGGGTCGCCCGTGTGAGGTTCGCCCGCTCGGCGAACATCTCCATCGGGACGTCCCCGCCTTCGGTGCGCATGATCTCGCTCGCGGCCGTAATCAGCTTGTCCCGGTTCCGTTCGGCATCCTTGCGCATTCCCGGCGCGGCTCCCTTCGATGGGTCGGCACATGAGCGTGCGCAACGCCGAACCCTACGCGATGCGACCGATGGTTCGGGAGGCCTGTCCCCATCTTGCGGGGAGCATTAATCGACGCGGTAGACGCGGTGCTCGAAGCCGGCAGCGCCGTCCTCGCCGGGGTGGAACCGGCCTTCGCCGACGAAGACGCTCCGGTTCACCCAGTCATACCGCGGGTCGCCCGCTTCCAAGAGCCAATGGGTTCGGATCCGCTGATCCGCGAAGAGCGTCGGCGTCGAGGTCTCCATCGCCAACCGCATTCGTTCGTTGGCCTCGGCCGGACCGAAGTAGTGCGCGAGGACGATCGCGCCGTCGTCGGTCCGGATCTGCAGACGGACATCCATCCGCGTGTGTACGCCTGGTCCCATGATCATCCAGTCGCCGGCCGAGCCGATCAGCCTGCCCGACAGCTGTTCTCCGTCGATCACAACCGACGTCACCTCGATGTACTGCCGCCGGCCGTAGGGCCCGTCGCCGACGTCGTGTGGCGGCGAGAGGGTGATGCGAGCATCGAACGCGTGGATCAGACCGACCGTTCGTGCGGACAGGCCGGTCATCGTTGCACCACGCGCGCGTTCGCCGGCGCGCGGGCTTGATCCTGCGTCGGATCTGAGAAGTCCATCTCAATGCCGTACATCTGCCGGCCGACGTCGAGACAGGCACGGATCTCGTCGCGCGTCCGAGCCTGCATCCGCGTCTCGAAAGCCTCGATCACGGTCGCGACATCCGAAGAAGCATCGCCGCTCAGACCGTCGGCGAGTTCCAGCGCGTCGAGCAGCGCAAGGTTCACGCCCTTGCCGGTAAAGGGTGGCATGACGTGGGAAGCGTCGCCCAGCATCGTGAGCCCGGGCTGCGTCGCCCATCGATGAGCTGGCGGCATCACCGAGGTCGGCCAGGGTTGGAACGTGTCCTCGACCTCAGTCAGCATGGCGAGCACGTCGGGCGACCAATCCGCATATGCGGTGCGCACCTTGCCCAATACGGCCGATGTGTCGCTCAGATCGAAGCTTTCGGACTTCGGCCATCCTTCCGGCACGGCGAGCGAGTAGTACAGAAGGATGAGGTCGTGGGAGCAGCGCTGCACGAAGATGGTCTTCTCACCCGCGGCGAACATCACGGAGCCTTCGCCGAGGGTCTCGTCGATCTTCGAGCCCCGCCACAGGTCGCGGCGAATGTTGGCGGCGAGCATCGTGATGCCGGTGTACCGGGGCACCTCCGTGGTGAGACGGCGTCGAACCTTCGAGCCGACACCGTCGGCACCCACGACGAGATCGGCGACGATCGGCGCCTTGTCTTTGAACGCGACTCTCCACTGACCGTCGACGTCTGGCGTGACGTCCTCGACCATATGGTTCCAGGCAACGGTGTTGGGTGCGAGTGAGTCGAGCAGCAGCTGGCGCAGATCACCGCGGTCGATCTCGGGACCGGCATCCTGGTGGGTGTCCTCGCCCATGCCGGGGAGCTCGTCGCCCTCTGCATCGACCATCCGGAACGCCTTCGCCTCCTCACGTGAGGAGCGAGCAAACGGCTCGGTCAGCTCCGCGGCATCGATGGCACGCTGGCCGGAGTCGGTACGCAGGTCGAGGCTGCCGCCCTGTGGCCGGGCCGTCGGCGAGCCGTCACGTTCGAATACCCTGACGTTGAAGCCCCGCATCTGCAGTAGGCGCGCGAGCATCGCCCCGCCCGGACCGGCGCCGACGATGGCGATTGAACCTTCGCGTCGAAGTTCCTGCATGTCCTTCATGACGTCACTCCACAATGGCGCGATGGGACTGCCGGCACCTCATGTGCTGCCCTACCACCCATAACCGTACACCTATGTATCACATAAGCGGACAAACCTGTATCGGTTCCGGGAAAGCGGATCATTTTTGCGTCGCGCGCCAACCGTGTCCGGCTCGCATCGACGGTGAGGCAGCGAGGATCCGTTGTCGCCTGGACCGTATGAGCCCGCATGCGTTTTGCTCGGCGGCCCTGAGCAGAGACGATGCTGAGCGACGCGCAGTGGATGGTTCTGAAGCCGTTGATTGCGGCCCGTCAGCCGAAGGCGAAGACCCCGCCGCAGGATCTGCAGCGCACCCTCTCAGCCATTCTGTGGCGGCATGAGAACGGAGCCAAGTGGCGCGCCATCCCGCAGGTGCTGGGGCCGTGGTGGCGCGCGGCGCAGATCTTCATCCGCTGGGCGCGAGCCGGTGTCTGGGAACACGTGCCGGCCCTGGCTCAGGACCGCGGGGTGCAACTCGGCATGGTGTTTCTCGACGGCACGAACGTGCGGGCTCATCAGACGGCTGCGACGATCATCGACGCCGCCGTTTCCACTCAAGCGTGAGATCACCTCGAAGGATGCCTCTGACGTCGCGACCCTTGCTCAATTTTGGTCGATAGCGCGCCATTGATATCGGATCAGCTGTGCCATCACACAATAAGACTGGACATCTAGCACCGGGGAACCTCCAGATTATGTCAATGCTAGGTAGGCTAAATTGGCTGAATTCCTCGAACTATGCTGGGCACGACGACAGCAAAGTTGCCGAACCGATCAAACTGCCACAAAGTAAACTCCAGCAGCAGCTAACAGCAATCCCAGGATCTTGCGCGATGTAAGAGGCTCTCCAAGCACTGCGATCCCCAAAAATGCACCGCCGAGGATGAACATCCCGTAGATCGGCACGACGACGCTCGCCGGACCCAGCGATAAGGCCTTGAACAGGGAGCCAACAGCCACCGTGAGCACGATCCCCGCCGCATACGCATACAGGGCCCCCGGCCTTAGAAAATCGGCGGCGGATTTGTCAGCGAAGGCTCCCCCAAGATACGCGTTCGCTGCAGCGGCGATAGCGACGATCGACGTTGCGATCGAGAGAACCGCGAAGGCTCCGAATGTCCCTGTCCGGGTCGCCAGCTTCACGAACATGGTTGTCGCCGAGTAGCCGGCCATGCCAAGGAGAGCCCATGCGACGTGATTCATTGGGAGAACATCCTCCTATTAGCCCGTTAATCTGAAAAGCTAGGTCAGTCAGCCATCAATCCAACTTTTTGGGTCCGTGAGTAGAGGATAAGTTTTTTCAGGTCTTCGTCTTCCGTGTCCGTATTCCAACGAAGCTCAATGGTCCGCTCGACGTCGAAATCGCGGAGGGGGATCTTTCTTACGCCGGCTGCACAATGCCCCGACGGCATCAACGCAACGCCGAAGCCCGCCGCGATCAATGCAAGCGCCCGATCGTCTTGGTCGGTCTTGAACACGACGTGGGTCTTTATTCCCTGCTCGACGAACACTCGGCTCGTTGACGCGTATGTTTCACAGTGCGAGCGGACGATGAACCGCTCGCCATTCAGGTCCTTGAGGCAGGCCGTCTCCTGATTGGCCAAGCGATGGCCCGGATCGACAGCGAGAACGTACCTTTCGTGTTGCAGCACCTGTGATCGCTGTTCGGGCGAAGCGTCGCCAGCAGAAGTGACGCAGGCAATCAGCTTACGTTCCAAGAGCTTTACCTGGAGCTCGTCGCAGGCACCATCGAACAGTTCGAACGAAAATTCCGGATTGGCTTGTCGGAAGCTATCGAGATAACTGACCAATTGTAGAGTTGGCAGTGTACGGAGAACGCCGATGCGTAAAGATCGCCGGACAGCGGTGGATCGGAGCTCAGACTTTACCTTATCGCACGACGTCAGGACTTCTCTCGCCGTTGTGAGGAACCGCTTTCCTGCCGCGGATAGGCTGATTCCTTTCGAACCTCGATAAAAAAGAACGGTGCCGAGCTCATCCTCGAGCTTAGCGATCGATGCGGACAACGCCGGCTGAGACACGCAACTGCGAGCAGCTGCTTTCGTGAAGCTCCCCGTATCGACGATCGCTGCGAAATTGCGGATCTGGTAGAGCTCCACGCCCATAACTCCTGTTTATGGGGTCCTTCGATACAAACGATTTCACAGACGGGCAAGAGTCTCCTACGGCCTTTCCGATGCGGCGGTTCGAACAGCCACGTCAAAACAATAAGCATCAGGGAGTTGACGCCCGTGGCACGCTTAAACTTGGCCATCTGTGCCGGACCGATCCTCGGCTCGTCCGACACGAACATCACTTTGACCCAACCAGCAGATGTCGGGATAACAAAACTCATCGAAACGATCTCAGCAAAGCGCCGCCGCGTCGTCGACGGTATGTTCCTCATGTTTTTCGTGTTCTTCGGCGCGACGCTTGTCACATTTGCGTACCTGCCAGATCTCGTGGGCGTTAAAGTCTATGGATCTATCAACGTCGCATATCTCTTGGCAGTCAGTCAGTTCGCCGTGAGCTTCCTCATCGCTGCCGTCTACGCGCTCTGGGCTCGGAAGGTTCTGGATCCGCTGACCGCGGAGGCCCGCGCCAGACTTGCCGGCTGCTAGGGGAGACGTGCGATGAGCCCGACCACGACTGGCAACTACTTCACCTACATCTTCTTCCTAAGCTTCATTACGTTGACCCTGGCCCTGACCTGGTGGGCCGCACGCCGGCAATCGAAGGGCGCGAGCGGCTTTTTCGTCGCCGGTCGTCGCCTGTCAGGCCTTCAAAACGGGCTCGCCATCTCCGGCGACTACTGCTCGGCGGCCTCGTTCCTCGGCATCCCCGGCATCGTCGCCCTGTTCGGCTTCGACGGTCTCGTCTACTCGTTCGGGCTGTTCGTCGGATGGATCACCATCGTGCTGCTGGTGGCGGAGCCGGTCCGCAACTCCGGGAAGTACACCCTCTCGGACATCATGGCCTTCCGTCTTCGTGCCCGACCGGTGCGCGTCGCCGCCGCCGCCTCGTCGATCACGATCAGCATGTTCTACCTCCTGGCGCAGATGGTCGGCGCGGGGGTCATCGCGTCGCTCCTGCTGCCGATCTCCCCGAACGTCGCGATCATCCTGGTCGGCGCGCTGATGGTCACCTACGTCCTGTTCGGCGGCATGGTGGCGACGACGTACATCCAGATCGTCAAGGCCGTCCTCATCGTCGGAACGACGGTTCTGCTTTCGGTCCTCCTTCTGCAGCGCTTCGACTTCAGCCTCGACCATCTGCTGCAGGCGGCCGCGGCTGACAGCGGCAAGGGCGATCGCTTCCTTGAGCCCGGCCTTTACTTCACGAACAAGCTGGACCTGATCTCCCTCGGGTTGGCTCTGCTGCTCGGGACCGCAGGACTGCCGCATATCATGATGCGTTTCTACACGGTGCCCGATGCCGTCGAGGCGCGCAGGTCGGCCAACTGGGTGATCGGGATCGTCGGCCTGTACTGCCTCATGACGACGATCCTCGGCTTCGGAGCTGCTGCCCTGGTCGGTCACGAGAGCATCTTCGCTGCGAACAAAGCTGGCAACAGCGCCGCGCCCCTGCTCGCGCTGCAGCTCGGAGGCGGGCCGGGAACGCTGGGCGGCGACGCTCTGATCGCCTTCGTCGCCGCCGTGAGCTTCGCGACGATCCTCGCCGTGGTGGCCGGCCTCATCATCTCCTCGGCTTCCAACATCGCCTACGATCTGTATTCGCAGGTCCTCCGGCGAGGTCGGGGCGACGATCGTTCCGAGATCAAGGTCGCCAAGGGCGCGACCGTGGCGGTCGGCCTCGTCGCGATCGTGCTCGCCCTCGAGGCGCAGTCGCTCAACGTGGCCTTTCTCGCGGGACTGGCCTTTGCGGTCGCGGCCAGCGCCAACCTGCCGGTGGTCCTCTACTCCCTCTACTGGAAGCGGTTCAACACGGCAGGTGCGGTGTCGGCCCTCCTCGTGGGCCTCGTCAGCGCCGTTGCCCTCGCCCTCGTCGGCCCCGCCTTCATGGGTCCGAAGGGCATCGTCTGGAAGGACGCGGCTCCCCTTATCAGCCTGATGAACCCGGGCATCATCAGCATCCCGCTCGGCTTCCTCGCTGGCGCGCTGGGATCCCTGCTCACCAGCCGCGAGGCGCGCAGCGAAGCGACGTACGACGACCTCAAGGTCCGTTCGCTGACGGGCTTTGGTGCGGAAGCCAGCGAGGCCGGCCACTGACGTTCAGACCCTGCGGAACAGCATTCTGCTGCGAGAAAGGAAAACGCCGATGCCGACCTATGCCTTCACGTCGATCAAACCCATCACGCCGGAGCAGCGCGAGAGGATCGTCCAAAGCGTGACCGCCATTCACGCCATCGAGGCGAGCGCGCCCCGCTACTTCGTCCAAGCCGTGTTCTATACGGCCGGCGAGGGGGGCATCTTCATCGGGGGTGAGCACGCGTCCGCGGACCACGTGTGGGTCAACGCGCTCATCCGAGCCGGACGGACCCGAGAGCAGAAGAACAGGATCCTCACCCGCATCATGGTGGAGACCGCCGAGATCCTCAGCATCTCGGAGCAGTCGGTCTGGGTCTATGTCTCGGACATCCCGGCACACGGAGTCTTGGAATTCGGCAATGTCTTGCCCGAGCCCGGCGGCGAGGAGCAGTGGCTTGCGTCGCTTCCCAGCTCGCTGCGCGACAAACTCAGGCAGGCGGCCTGAAGGCCCCGTGTGCGCTTTCCGGAACCATCAGAGGAGCGAGCAATGCCGATCATCACATGCGACATCCGGAATGGCCGGACGAAGGAGCAGAAAAGCCAGTTGGCCACGCAACTCACGAAGGCCGTCGCGGAGGCGACGGGCATCGATGCCGCGAACGTCTTCCTGGTGATCCGCGAGATGCCGGGCTTCAACTTCGTGGACGGCGGCGAGCACGTTCCGGACTATGTGCCTGGGCCGGATGGGATCGACCTCGCCGCCCATGAGCAGCTGAAGAGACGTGAAGCAGCCGATCGAAGCTGAGCCCCATACAGTCGAGGAAAAGTACGTCATGCCATTCATTCAATGCGATCTCGAAGTCGGCCTGAGCGACGACGAGAAGACCGCCCTGATCCGCAGGATGACGGAGATCACGCACCAGACGATCGGCTCGGCCTACGCGCACATCAACGTCATCTTGCGCGAGCATCCGACCGCCAACCTCGGAGAAGGCGGGGAGCCAGCACGTGCCCTGGTCTCGAAGCGGAACGAGAAACTCGCTGCCGACGCGAACAGGCGTCCACTATAGGAAGCCCTTCGTAGAGCTGCGCCAGCATCTGCAGCTGTTCGTAGATGCGTACAAGTATATCCGAAAGCTAAAGACCTTGAGCGGCCTCGTACCCTGCAAGTCCATCCACTAGCGTTGGACGAAAGAGCCGAACACTTCTCGCTCGATTTACCATACTGCATGCCAGGGCCAAAAATATAAAACCTAGAACTGCGGAATGGCATCGATCAATGCCACTCCGCCCGAAAGCCGTCTTTCTGCTTTCGGCCAGATCCAGCCGCGGGAGTGGCCGCCCTGAAAGGCTGGGTTGGGTGGGTTTTTGTCGGTCTGCTTTAGGGCAGGTTTTTGAAGGAGCAGACGATCCCATAGTGCCCGCTGGGATCCGTCGAGACGGGTCGCGCTCCCTACGCGTTGAGGAGATAGGGAACAAACACGTCCTCAATCGCGAGACGCCGCTTCGTCAGACCCTGCTCGTGATGGTAGCGGAGCACGGCGTCGAGGGCTGCCCAATTCCTGGCGATGCCGTAGGGCCACCAGTCGTCGCCTAGAAGCGCGCGATTCCGGCCGAGGAGACCCGTCAACCAGGGCACCATCAGCGCCGCGTTGTTAAAGGTTATCCCCTGCGTCAGTTCCTCGGTGGTCGCCGACTTCGCATCGCAGAAGCCCTTGTAGACGGCCCGAACGACCTCCGGCTCCCGTTCGGCCAGTTCGCGCGCGACAACGACGGTGTGCATGATTGGGAAGATGCCGGTCCGGCGATAATAGTCCCGCTCGACGGCCTCGTAGTCCGGGAAGAGGCGACGGACCTTGGGCGAGCCTTCGAGCACGCAGCGCGGCACGTCCGCCGAGATCAAGGCGTCGATCTCGCCCGCCTCCAACGCGGCACCGAGGTCCGTGCCCGCCGGGGCCATCGTCACGCGGACCTCGGCGGGGTGGGGTTGAGGCACGAAGTCGATGGGAGCCATCGGAAAGTCGATGCCGCCCACGATCCAGCGGCTGCGCTCGGGCTTGAAGCCGAACTCGTCAGACAGGATCCCCTTCGGCATTACCCCGGCGTCGTGCCCGTAGAGCGCCAACTCGCCGATCGTGCGGTCTACGAGGTCTTCGGGACGCCGGATGCCACTCGCCTCGCTGACGTAGATCGCCGAGTGGCGGAAGGCCCTGTTCGGGAAGACGGGGATCGCGAGGAACGGCGATGGACCGTCCGCGAAGGTGCGCAGGAAGTACGTCAGGCCAAGCTCAGACACGTCGTAGGCGCGACGACGGATCATCCCCTCGAAGATCAGGGGGACGATCCGCTCGGTGTGGAAGCGCGCCGCGACGCCGTCGATCTTGACCCGGCCGTCGCTCAGGGCGCGGGTGCGGTCGTAGTTCCAGAAAGCGATGTCGAGGGCGCGATCGGTCATCGGAGGCTCCTAACCCGGTGGCCCGACAAGATAGTAAATGCGTTTAGTATGTGAACCCCCGGGTCTGGAAAAGGAAAAGGGGCTGCGCGGCCTGCGTGGACGACGTTACGAGAGCCTATGACCGCCGATTTGCAGACGCTTGCCGACCTGTTCGAGAACGAGACGCTCGGCGCGCCCGACAACGCGGTGGGGTTCGTCCTGTGGCGGGTCGTCCACCACTACGTACGCGAGATCGACCGGGCGCTCGCGGCGATCGATCTGACCCATCTCCAATTTACGGTCTTGGCGATAACGGCCTGGATGGCCCGCTCGGGCGAACCCGTGACGCAGGTTGACGTGGCGCAATTCGGGGACATTCATCCGATGCAGGTGTCACAGGTGCTCAAGACGTTGGAGACCAAAGGTATGGTCACACGGGCGCGCAGTACCACCGATACACGGGCCAAGCGCGTCGAGGTGAGCGAAGCAGGCGTCGCCGCCCTGCGGCAGGCCATGCCGTTGGCGATCGCCGTTCAGGAGCGACTCTTCGGCGAGGCGGGTGCGCCCGGCGGCAGCCTGCTGACGGCGCTGGTACGGTCCCACGCCCGATCGTCCAATTGAGGACGCGATCTCGGCGATGGCCGATGGACGCTCTTACCCTCGAAGCCGGATTAACCTCGAACGACTGCCACCGCGTGGCCGGTTTCGAGCGGCCTCAGCGATCTTCAGCGTGCCCGACATAGGTCGAAATTAGAATGGCCAATTCGAAAAACTAAGGCTCAAACAGCAGACAACCTCCTTCCGACCCCGCGCGGATAGAGCAACGAATCCCGGCTGTTTCCGAAAGCGGATGCTCGCCCGGACACAGCTCCAAAGTCTCGGCGCAGAAGCGGGATAATCGGCTGCATGGTGCAGCCGCTTGACCGTAAATACGCATATTGACAGGGACATGTCGTATTGACAGTGCCGCGGCAATCACTATCTCAGCGATATGAGACAGCCATCGCCTCCATCCTCCAATGATCCAGACCGCTCGCGGCGTGCCCTGACCGGCCTCGTCATCGAAGTGTTCCGCCTCAACGGCGATCTTCTCGCCGTCGGCGATGCCCTGGTCCAAGATCTTGGACTGACCAGCGCACGCTGGCAGGTACTCGGCGCCATCTCCCTCTCGCCGGTGCCGCTGCCCGTCGCGCACATCGCCCGCAACATGGGCCTCACCCGTCAAGCGGTGCAGCGCACCGTTGATGACATGCGCACGGACGGCTTGGTCTGCCTCGAACCCAACCCCCACCACCGCCGCGCCATGCTCGTGGCCATGACCGAGCGGGGGACGATCGCCTACCGCGGGGCAAGCGAGCGCCAGGAACGCTGGGCGACCGATCTCGCCGCCGGACTGTCGCTCGGGCCCATCGAGGCCGCCGTAGAGCTGCTGCGAACACTCCAGCAACGCCTCGACACCTCTCCCGAACGCACGCCTCTCACCGTCGCGTCGACCACGCAGGGAGCCTGACATGCCGACGTTCAACGAGATGGACCCGTCCGTGACCCTTGCCGATCAACTCGCGGAGGACGGCGGCCCCGTCGTCCTGATCAACACCTTCGTCGTGCCGCCCGCGGATTTGGACCGCTTCATGGCCGCCTGGGCCACGGATGCAGCCGTTATGAAGCGGCAACCGGGGTTCGTCTCGGCGCAGCTTCACCGCGGCATCGCGGGCAGCGGGGTGTTCCTAAACCACGCCGTCTGGGAATCGGTCGCGCACTTCCGGACCGCCTTCGCCAACCCGGAGTTCCGGGCGCGTCTCGGCGATTATCCGGAGAGTGCGACGGTCAGCCCGCACCTGTTCCGGCCGATGGCGGTGCCCGGCATCTGCGTCGCGTGAGACCGCGATCGTTCCCGCGAGGAGCTCGATCATGCCCGCAACTCAAGACTCGACCGCCTACGACGCCGACGTCATCATCGTCGGCGCGGGCCCCGTCGGTTTGACGACGGGCTGCGCCCTGCGCCACCACGGCGTCTCATGCCTGCTCATCGAGGAGCGTACCGAGACTCGGGCGTACTCGCGCGCCAACAACCTCTGGGCGCGACCGCAGGAACTCCTCGCCAGCATCGACGTCCGCGATGCCCTGGCGGAGCAATCCTACGGCATTCGGACGGCCAACTTCTTCATCAACGGCACGCCGACCACCCCAATCGCGATCGATGACGTTGCCAGCCCCTACCCGAGGGTCCTCTACAGCGGGCAGGACGTCATCGAGACGAGGTTGACCGAGACGTTCGAGGCCCGCGGCGGCACGCTCGATCGCGGCTGCAAGGTCGTCGGCATCGCGTCGGACGCGACGGGTGTGACGGTGACGCTCCGGCGGGGCGAGGACGCGCCGGAGGAGCGGCGACGCTGCCGTTACGTCGTGGCCGCGGATGGCGCCAAGAGCACGGTGCGGCCGCTCGTCGGCCTGGACTTCGCGCCCGAGCGGTTCGAGGGGCGCTTGAACCGGCAGGTGGACGCCAAGCTGTCGTGGCGTCGGTCCCTGGAGCCGGACCAGCTGTGGTTCTTCTACTACGAGCGGGGCTTCTGCGGCGTGCTGCCGGTCTGGGGCGGCTACCACCGGCTGTTCTTCCTGGCCGACGACACCGGCGTGCCCGAGCGCGATCCGACGCTCGACGAGATCCAAGCAGTAGCCCGCGAGGTCACCGGCGACGAGACGCTGACCCTGACCGACCCGCAGTGGCTGACCCACAGCCGCTTCCAGTACGGGGTCTCGCCGGGCTACGCCCGCGACCGCGTGTTCCTCGCGGGTGACGCCGGGCACCTGTCCCTGCCGATCGGCGGCCAGGGCATGAATGCCGGCCTGCACGACGCGGTCGAGATCGCGTGGCGCCTCGCCATGACGCTGCGGGGCGAGGCCGCTCCGGTCGTGCTCGCATCCTACGACAGCGAGCGCGGGGGCGAGCACATCCGCTTGAGCGCGCAGCAAGCAACGGGGTTCCGGCGGGCGGTCTACCGCGGCGCGATCACCGACACGGCGATGGGCTTGGCGGCCAAGGCGCTGCCCAACATCGGCTCGCTCATCCAAGGCACCGACGACCTGCAGCAGATTGCCGTGGGCTACCCTACGAGCCCGCTCAACGAGGATCACCTGTCCGGGCTGACCCGTCTGTTGAAACACCACGGGGCGCGAGCAGGCGAGCGTGCCCCGGAGGCGGAAGTCACGCACCGCGGCGACACGACGACGCTGTTTGCGTTCATCTACAACCCGGACGGGCGAACTACGGGCTGGGCCCTGCTGTGCTTTGACGGCCGTTCACCAGAGGCGGGGACGGCGCTGCTCGACGCGATCCAAGCCGTTGCCCCGTGGACGTGCGTTCGGCCGCGTCTCGTGCTCGCCGGCCCCGTGTTCGACGGTGGGGATACCCCTGTCCTGTCCGACCTCGACGGCAAGGCGCACGGTGCCTACGGGCTGGAAGGAGAAGCCGCCCTCGTGCTGGTCCGTCCTGACGGGCACGTTGCCTTCCGTGGGGCGGCCGACCATCCCCATGACTTGACTGCGTATTGCCACAAAGTGTTCTGCGCCGATGGCTAAGAACGCCGTACCGGCGATTGAAGCTTAGCCACCGACGGCCTCGAAAAGAGCGTCCTGGGCCACCTCTGTGTCCCTGGTAGAGGGCGCTTCGCGCCGTCGAATAAGCCGGAGCTGATTGTCGAAGACGTACGCGCGTTAGTGAGACACTTGCGGCAACGCTACCATCGGCCGGGGTGTGCCTCGGCCAAATCTGCGGTCGTGTTGTGGTGACGGGGACCTCGACGCCGGAGACGGGCAGCAATGAACATAGTATGGAATTAATCCAAAGTCGCGATCTGGGAGGACTGCCTTGGCCTTGTCCATCAACGGGACACAGATCCCACCACCCTCGGACCCGCGCGTCTCGCTGCTCGACCTGCTGCGCGAGACGCTACACCTGACCGGCACCAAGAAGGGCTGCAATCAGGGGGCATGCGGAGCTTGCACGGTGCTGGTCGACGGCGAGCGCGTCGTCGCCTGCCTAGCACTGGCAGTGCAGTATGACGGGCGCTCCGTCACGACGGTCGAGGGCTTGGCCGGTGATGGCGAATTCCATCCGCTCCAGCAGGCGTTCATCGAGCATGACGGCTTCCAGTGCGGCTACTGTACGCCCGGGCAGATCTGCTCGGCGGTCGGCATGGTCGCCGAGGCGCGCCGCGGCGTGCCGAGCCACGTGAGCAGCGACCTTCTGGCCGACGTAGTACCACTCACCCGCGACGAGATCGCCGAGCGGATGAGCGGCAACCTCTGTCGCTGCGGCGCCCACAACGGTATCGTCGAGGCCATCGCCGCGACCTACGCGGACACGACCAACTACGCTGAGGCCGCCGAATGACCCCGTTCGCCTACGCACGGGCGGCCGACGCCGCCGACGCCGTTCGCCAAGGCGGCCAGCCCGGCGCCAAGTACCTCGGGGGCGGTACCAACGTCGTCGACCTGCTGCGCGAGACGGTGGAGCGCGCCGACCTGCTGATCGACGTCACAGGCCTGGACGCCACGATCCGCGAGACGGACGGCGGCGGCCTCATGGTTGGTGCGGCCGTTCGCAACACGGCGCTGGCCGAGCACCGCGCCGTTCGGGAGCGCTACCCCGCGCTCACCCGGGCGGTCCTAGCGGGCGCCTCGGCGCAGATCCGAAACATGGCCACCGTCGGCGGCAACGTCCTGCAGCGCACCCGCTGCACCTACTTCTACGACGACGGCTCGCGCTGCAACAAACGCGCGCCCGGCACCGGCTGCGACGCGATCGAGGGCTTCAACCGCATCCACGCTATCCTCGGCGCCTCGCCGGCCTGCGTCGCCACCCATCCCTCCGACATGGCGGTCGCGCTCGCCGCCTTCGACGCGCTCGTGCACCTGCGCGGACCGCAGGGCGAGCGAAGCCTCCCCCTGACGGATCTTCACCGCTTACCCGCGGGCCAGCCCGAGATCGAGACGGTGCTCGAGCCCGGCGAGCTGATCACCGCCGTCGAACTGCCAACGCTCGGGTTCGGCGCCCGCTCGACCTACCGCAAGGTCCGCGACCGTGCGAGCTACGCCTTCGCGCTGGTCTCGGTCGCGGCGGCGCTCGACGTTGCGGACGGGAAGGTCCGCGACGTACGGCTCGCCTGGGGCGGCGTCGCGCATAAGCCCTGGCGTGCCTTCAAGGCCGAGGCCGCGCTGCGCGGCAGGCCTGCGACGCCGGAATCGTTCCGGGCGGCGGCCGACGCGGAACTCGCCGAGGCGGTCACGCTGCGCGACAACGTCTTCAAGCCCGAACTCGCCCGTCGCGTGACCGCGGCGGTCCTCCAGGATCTCGCAGGAGCGACGGCATGACCATCAACAGCACCGTCTCGCAGGCCGCACAGGCGGTCATCGGTAAGGTCATCGCCCTCGCCCCCGATGCGCTGATGCCGGCCAACAGGCCGGACCCGCTCTTGCGACGCCAGCACGGTCACGTTGGTAAGCCGATCTCGCGGCTCGACGGCGCGTACAAGGTCAAGGGCACGGCGAAGTTCGCGGCGGAGTTCGCGTTCGATGGCATGACCTACGCCGCGCTCGCGTTCAGCACCGTGCCGAAGGGCCGGATCGCGTCGCTCGACACCGCTGAGGCAGAGGCCGCGCCCGGCGTCGCCCTGGTGATGACCCACCGCAACGCACCGACGCTGAAGCCGATGCCGTTCTTCATGCAGCAGCCGAAGGCTGCGGCCGGCGACAGCCTGCCAATCATGCAGGACGACCGCGTGCACTGGAACGGGCAACCCATCGCGGTGGTGCTCGCCGAGACGCAGGAGCAGGCCGACCACGCCACCTCCCTAATTCGCGCAACCTACGAGACCGAGGCGGCCGTCACGACGTTCGAGGCCGCCAAGGCGGCGGGCTTGCACCCCGCCTCGTTCGCTGGCGAACCGCTGAAGGCCGAGGCCGGCGATGCCGAGGCGGCGCTGGCTGCATCCCCAGTCAAAGTCGACCTGACCTACCGCACGCCGCGTCACAACCACAACGCCATGGAGCTGCACGCGGTTACCCTGGCCTGGGAGGGCGACCGGCTTCGCATCCACGACGCTACCCAGTGCGTCTCGCACACCGCGTGGTCGCTCGCCCATGCCTTCGGCATCGAGGAGGGGCAAGTGCACGTCACCTCGCCCTATGTCGGCGGCGGCTTCGGCGGCAAGACGCTGTGGCAGCACCACGTGCTGGCTGCCGCTGCGGCAAAGCTCGCGGGCCGCCCGGTGCGCCTCGTTCTCTCGCGCGAGGGCGTCTACCGCATGGTCGGTGGCCGCACCGTGACCGAGCAGCGGGTGGCGCTGGGCGCGACGGCGGAAGGCCGTCTGGAGGCGCTGATCCACACCGGCGTCGTCGCGATGACCGACAACAACAACATGCCGGAGCCGTTCATCAAGCCGTCGATGTCGGTCTACGCGGCGCGAACCCGCAAGCTGTCCGTCCAGACCGCGCACATGGACATGCTCGCCAACACCTTCATGCGCGCGCCGGGCGAGTCGGTCGGCTCGTTCGCCCTAGAGAGCGCCGTCGACGAACTCGCCGAGACGCTCGGCATGGACCCCATCGCCTTGCGACTGCTCAACGAGCCCGAGAAGGACCCGAGCAAGGGCACCGAATTCTCCAGCCGGCACCTCGCCGAGGCCTACCGGGCGGGCGCCGAGCGCTTCGGCTGGAACGGACGGGCGTCGACGCCAGGCAGCCGCCGCGAGGGCGAGTGGCTGGTCGGCGTCGGCATGGCGACCGCGACCTACCCGTACCAGCGCATGCCGGGCGGCGCGGCGCGGATCACGCTGGGCAAGGACGGACGCGCGACAATTGGCATCGCTGCGCACGAGATGGGCATGGGCACTGCGACCGCGCAGACGCAGGTCGCCGCCGACCGGCTGGGCGTCGACATCGAGCAGATCGCCTTCACCTACGGCGACAGTTCGCTCCCCGGCACGGTGCTGGCAGGCGGCTCGCAACAGACGGCGTCCATCGGCTTGTCCGTGCGCTTGGCCCATGACGCCCTCGTCGCCGAGCTGCTCAAGCTCGCGGGTAACGACAGCCCGCTCGCCGGCCTGTCGGCGGACGACGTCGAGGGCCGGGACGGTGGCCTCGGCAAGATCGACGACCCGGCGTGCTTCGAGACTTACGTTTCGATCCTTGCGCGAGCGAACCGCAACGAGGTCGTCGGCGAGGGCCAGGCCGGCCTGCCGACCGAGCTGATGCACTGGTCGATGCACTCCTACGGGGCAATGTTCTGCGAGGCACGGGTGAACGCAGTCACCGGGGAGACCCGCGTGTCGCGCTTCCTCGGCTCGTTCGACTGCGGGCGCGTCCTCAATCCGAAGACCGCGCGCAGCCAGTTCCGGGGCGGCATCATCATGGGCCTCGGACTCGCGCTGATGGAGGAGACCCAGTTCGACGAGCGCTACGGGCGGGTGATGAACCCGAGCCTCACCGAGTACCACATGCCCGTGCACTCGGACGTGCCGGAGATCGAGGTGATTTGGACCGACGTCCCCGACCCGCATGCACCGATGGGCGCGCACGGCATTGGCGAGATCGGTATCACCGGCGTCGGGGCGGCGGTGGCCAACGCGGTCTACAACGCCACAGGTAAGCGGGTACGCGACTTGCCCATTACCCTCGACAAGCTGATGTGATCGCTTGACCCGCTGCACCGGGAACGGGCTACCGACGGCAAGTTGCCGCAATGCGAGCGACTCTCGGGCAGTCTTGTCCGATGACCCGCCTGCAACCGGCGGATGCGTCAGAGACGGCTCGGCGATTGTCAGCCCGGGCAGAACCGGAGGGACGGACGAGTTCGCCGGGTGAACCGCTCAAAGGATGTTGCACGGTCGACCCGAGGCACAGCACCAACCCAATCATCCCTTCGAAAGGCATACCTTGAACGTGTCTTTGCCCCACCTTGATGCCGTCGCCGACCTTCTCATCGCCGCGCTCGGCGACAGGCTGGCGCCGGGCGTGTCCGACTACATGGACCTGTTCCGCGAGGACGGCGTGCTGGAGACGCCCTACGTGTCGGAGGGCAGCCCCGCGCGCTGGGAAGGCAGGCCCGCCATCGCGGCCTTCCTGCAGACGCTGCGCGGCGTCGTCCGGCTCGCTGACTTCCACCTAATCGACGTCTACCCCGCCGCGGACGGCGCTACGGTCGTGCTGGAGTACGAGGGAACCGTGCACCTCGAGCAGCAGGGACAGAAGTTCCGACAACGCTACATCTCCATCGTGCGAACCGACCACGCCCGCATCACGCTCTGGCGCGAGTACACCAACCCGCTCGCGGCGAAGACCGCGGCCTGACCTGGAGCCCTGCCGTGTCCGACGCGATCGAGCCCTTTCGCCTCGTTGTGCCCGAGAGCGATCTCGACGACCTCCGCCGCCGCCTCGCCATGACACGCTGGCCGGAGCAAGAGCCAGTCGCTGATCGTAGCCAGGGCGCGCCACTCGACCGCGTGCGTGCGCTCTGCGCCTACTGGCGGGACGGCTACGATTGGCGCCGCTGCGAAGCTTGGCTCAACGGGCTCGGGCAGCACAGGACGGTGCTCGACGGGCTCGGTATCCACTTCCTGCACGTGCGTTCGCCTGAGCCGGATGCTTTACCGCTGATCATGACGCACGGCTGGCCGGGCTCGGTCGTCGAGTTCCGGAAGGTCATCGGTCCGCTCACCGATCCTGCCGCGCACGGCGGTGATCCGCGCGATGCCTTCCATCTCGTGCTGCCCTCGCTGCCGGGCTATGGCTTCTCCGACAAGCCGACCACGACGGGTTGGGGCGTCGAGCGCATCGCGAACGCCTGGACCGAGCTCATGGCCCGGCTCGGCTACGCGCGCTACGCGGCGCAAGGCGGCGACTGGGGCTCGGCGGTCACGCTGGCCATGGCCGCCGCGGCGCCGCCCGGCCTCAGAGGCGTGCACGTGAACACGCTGACGTTGCCCCCTCCGCCCGGCGCCGCGGACGATGCCGCGCCCGACGTGCAGGCCGCCCGCGCCCTTGCCAAGCGCTACGCCGAGGAGGAGATCGGCTACGCCCGGCAGCAGGGCACGCGGCCACAGACCCTGGGCTACGGCTTGTCCGATTCACCAGCCGGACAGCTGGCTTGGATCTACGAGAAGCTCTGCGCCTGGACGGACAGCGGCGGCGACGCCGAATCGGTGCTGGGCCGCGACGCAATCCTCGACGATGTCATGCTCTACTGGCTGCCCAACGCAGGCGCATCCTCCGCGCGGCTGTATTGGGAGAGCTTCGGGGCGGCCGCGCTGACGCGGGACGTGGCGCTGCCGGTGGGCGTGAGTCTGTTCCCGAGCGACATCACGCGGGCACCGCGAGCCTGGGCCGAGCGGCGGCTGCAGAACATCGTGCACTGGGGCGAGCCGGCGCGCGGGGGCCACTTCGCTGCCTTCGAGCAGCCCGCACTGTTCGTGCGCGAGGTGCGCGACGGTCTTAGGACGCTCCGCCGGAACTGACACCGGGGCTGCACCCCATGAGCGGCCCGCGGGCTAGCGCAATGATGCTGACGCTATGTGAATGTCTGCTTGTTGTAGGCCCATGGTAGGGGTTTGGATAAGTGGGATAGGGGCTCTGCTGTCGTAACGGTGGTAAAACGAACGACTGCTTCCGGGCGTCGGACCGATTTCCGCGAACGGCGGGGTTGGGTCGATAGGAGGCCGTCCGCTTTTTGTCGCGGCCTTCTCCGAAGCGGACCCGCGGCTTTCGGCCACATCCGGACGTCCGCATCAATTACTCTGAGCCAGCCGTGAAGCTTTGCCTAACCCGCCGCTCCGCGGCAGCATCTTGGGCAGGCTCATGGGCGATCCCTACACGCGCATCACCGACAGCATCCTTCGTCAGATCGAGACCGCCGGCCCAGGAGCCTGGGTCTGTCCCTGGCACCGCACCCACGGCAGCCTGCCCCGCAACGCGCTGACCGGCCGGACCTACCGCGGTATCAACGTCCTTTCGCTGTGGTGCGGCGGGCGAGCTGGGGGCCTCAATGATGCACGCTGGGCTACCTACCGGCAGTGGGCCGAACTCGGTGCCCAGGTCCGCAAGGGCGAGCGCGGCACCGGCATCCTCTACTACCGCGACCTCACCAACGCCGTAGATCCCGCCATCCCCTCCCCCGGCGATAGCGAGCGCCGCTTCATCGCGCGCAGCTCCACCGTGTTCAACGCGGGCCAGGTCGACGGTGCCCCCGCACTGCCGGAGACGCTCACTCCGCCGATCGACCCGACGCCGGTCTTCGATCGGTTCGTCGCCGCCACCGGAGCGGTCATCCAGCTCGGTGACGCCGCCGCCTACCTCCCCGCGCGCGACGCGATCCGGATGCCGACCCGCGAGCGGTTTCACACTGCCGAGGGCTACTGCGCGACGCTGGCCCACGAGCTCGTCCACTGGACCGGCGCACCCCACCGCCTCGCCCGCGAGCTCACCACTCGCTTCAGGACCCGTGCCTACGCAGCCGAGGAACTCGTCGCCGAACTCGGGGCCGCTTTCATCCTTGCCGGGCTTGATCTCGCGTCGACGCCGCACCCCAACCACGCCGCCTACATCGCCGGGTGGCTGCCGCTGCTGCACGCCGACCCGCGCGCCCTCGTCACCGCTGCTGCCCTCGCCTCACACGCCGCTGACCACCTCACCGAGCAGGCCTCATGCTCAAGCGCGTCTGCGCCGTATCTATGCGCTACGACCACCAAGGCATTTGACGTCAGTCCACCGGTGCCGGAGGGATCTTCATCAGCTCCTCGTACATCGTCTTAACCTCGTACTCGCCGTAGGCATCTGCCACCGTGCGAGTACCATGACCCGTGATGGCGTTGACGATGTCCGGTGACATCTTGAAGCGACGACCAAGCGTCTTCATCCGGTGCCGCCAGCTATGGGCCGGCGCCAACCGTTCATCAGTCAGGCCTAAACCACGGACCCACCGACCAATCATCTTCGTGCCGTTACCGCCGCGCTTTCCGAACTTGTCGGGGCTGAGCTTGGCGAACAGCGGTCCAAGCTTCACCCCGTCAACGTAAGTCAGGAAACCGCTGTCGATGACAGCTTGGTGCAAGGGCACCGCACGCTCGGAACCGAGGGTCTTCAGTGACCCCGCCTCTGGATCGAGCTTCATGCACCAGATGCCTTCTATTTTGCGTACGTCCTCGACTCGGAGCTGGCACACCTCGGAAACGCGTGCGCCCGAATAGGCGCACAGCCATGGCACCCAGCGCAGAACGGGATTGGCTTCGCTCAGCGCCGCCTTCAAAATGATGGTGGCCTCATCTTCGGTGAAACTGCGAACGCCTCGATCGGACGCCTTGCGCTTGACGTCCATGCTTACGTGCTCGGCGGGGTTGTCCGACAGGCGCCGGTTCGCCTTCCCCCACTGCATGATGGAACGCAGAGCCACCAGCTTGCCATCGCGGATGGTTTTCGCTGTCAGCCCCTGGGCGATCAGCGCTTCCTTCCAAGCCTGGATGTTGTCGGGTGTGACGCGGCCGGCATCCGTGTGTCCGAGGAAGTCTGTGAATGCGCGCACCGCCCGTGACCATTCATAGACGGTCTTCTGTGCCGGTTTTTTCTCCGCCGACCATCCCTTGACGAGGTCGTCGAACGTCACCGGCTTTTTGGGGCTCGCTGGCAGTGCCTCGCTTTGCACGACCCGCGACGGGTACATGGCCGATTGAGACGAGGCATCGATCTCGCCCTGGGAGAGACGAACCAGCATCTCGCTGGCCCTCTGCACGGCCAAGGCGATGGCTTTGGCCAGCTTGAGACGGCTGCTTTCGTCGACGATCAGGCCCCGGCCCTTGAGGACGTAGTCGGCATATCCCCGACACCACTCCTCGAGGTTCCTCACCCGGAACTCGTCAGGATCGATGCTCCAGAACTCCGGCGTTCCGTACTTCGCCATGTCGAGGGGTGCCGGCGGAGCAAACACCTTTCGGCCGATTGCCACGGGCCAGTCAGTCTGCTGGCTCGGTTCGTCGCGATGCCGATCGAGCCACGCATCGTGGACGTCGCGGGCCATCTCGTTGGCTTCGCGTTCGCTCAGCGAACGTGACCCCTCCCGAAGCGTCTTCCAGCGACCCTCCACCTCCGCCATGGCCAGGGCGTGCAGTCGCCGCGCCTCACTAGGGTCGCGGGTCTGGAGGCTCCGCTTCTCCTCGCGTTTGCCGACGAGCGCCCGCAGATCGTCGGGCACCGCGCGGCGGAGCCAGAAGATGCCGGTCTTGGGATGCTTCCAGGGACGAGCCATCGTGAGAGGCATTTGTACCACCCGTTTGTACCACCGGGCAGCCTCAACCGTCTGACTCTGCTAAACTTTTTTGCGGATCAATGCTTTAGGCCACTGATGGTGCCCAGGAAAGGACTCGAACCTTCACCTCTTGCAAGACTGGTACCTGAAACCAGCGCGTCTACCAATTCCGCCACCTGGGCTCGCCGTCGGCCATTGGCCGGCGACGGCTTCGTTTATGCGGACGCGTGGGGTCCGTCAATCGCGATTTGTGCCTTTTGCGCCTCAGCCGCGCGGCCAATCCCGGATGTCCACGAACCGGCCGGCGACCGCGGCCGCCGCCGCCATGGCCGGCGAGACCAAGTGCGTGCGTCCGCGATGGCCCTGACGGCCCTCGAAGTTGCGGTTCGAGGTCGAGGCGCAGCGCTCCAGCGGGTTGAGCCGGTCGGCGTTCATCCCGAGGCACATGGAGCAGCCCGGCTCGCGCCAATCGAAGCCCGCGGCCTTCAGCACCCGATCGATGCCTTCGGCCTCGGCCTGCGCCTTCACCAGCCCCGAGCCCGGGACCACCATGGCGGACACGCTCTCGTGCACCTTGCGGCCCTCGACCATCTGGGCGACGACCCGTAGGTCCTCGATCCGGCCGTTGGTGCAGGAGCCGATGAACACCCGATCCAGGGTGATGTCGGTGATCGGCGTGCCCGGGGTCAGGCCCATATAGGCCAGCGCCTTCTCCTTGGACTGGCGCTTGTTCTCGTCCACGATCGCCGCCGGATCCGGCACGCGACCGCGCACCGAGATCACGTCCTCCGGGCTGGTGCCCCAGCTGACGATCGGCGGCAGGCTCGCGGCGTCGAGGCGCACCTCGCGGTCGAAGAACGCGCCCTCGTCGGTGAGCAGGCTCTCCCAGTAGGCCCGGGCCTTGTCGAACGCCGCGCCCTTGGGGGCCTTCGGGCGATCCTTGACGTAGGCGTAGGTCGTGGCGTCCGGCGCCACCAGGCCGGCGCGGGCGCCGCCCTCGATCGACATGTTGCAGATGGTCATCCGCCCCTCCATCGAGAGGGCGCGGATCGCTTCGCCGGCATACTCGATCACGTGGCCGGTGCCGCCCGCCGTGCCGATCTCGCCGATGATCGCCAGGATGATGTCCTTGGCGCCCACGCCGGGCGGCAGCGCGCCGTCCACCGTGACGCGCATGTTCTTGGCCTTGTTCTGCACCAGCGTCTGCGTGGCGAGCACGTGCTCGACCTCCGAGGTGCCGATGCCGTGCGCCAGTGCCCCGAAGGCGCCGTGCGTCGAGGTGTGCGAATCCCCGCACACGATCGTCTGGCCGGGCAGCGTGAAGCCCTGCTCGGGCCCGATGATGTGGACGATGCCCTGGCGCACATCGAGGGCGTCGTAGAACTCGATGCCGAAGTCGCGCACGTTCTCAGCCAGCGCCTCGAGCTGGGTGCGGCTCTCGGGATCGTCGATGCCCTTCGACCGGTCGGTGGTCTGGACGTTGTGATCCACCACCGCCAGCGTCTTCTCGGGATGGCGCACCTTGCGGCCGGCCACGCGTAGACCCTCGAACGCCTGCGGGCTCGTGACTTCGTGAACGAGGTGCCGGTCGATGTAGAGGAGGCTGGTGCCGTCCGGCTGGACATCGACGACGTGGTCGTCCCAGATCTTGTCGTAGAGGGTGCGCGGGCTGGTCATCGGTTTTCGTCTTCGAATGGGATCGGTGCAGAGCTCTCGCGATAATGCGTCTTCCTTAGTAGGCATCGCGGGCGAATTTCGAAAGGGGCGAGTCCTCGTCTCGTCGTGTCCTGGTCCCGTCGTGTCCAGGTCCCGTCGTGTCTTCGCCCTGCCGCACGGCGCCGGCCGCCGGATGTCACCGCCCGGGGCCGGGCATGGCTGGCGCCGGACCGGCGGCAGGCCCTATGCCGGATCCAAACCGCCGGTCGCAGCAGCGAGCGGCCAAACAGGGAGTGTGAGATGTCCGAAGCGCCGCCCGAGATCCTGCTGCTCAAGACGATGCATCCGCTGGTCGAGGCCGCCTTCGAGGAGCGCTTCACCGTGCACCGGCTCGCGGGCGTCGCGGATCCGAACGCCAAGCTGGCCGAGATCGGGCCGCGGATCCGGGGGCTCTGCGTCGGCGGCCAAGTCGATGCCGCCCTGATGGAGCGGCTGCCGAAGCTCGAACTGATCGCCAATTTCGGCGTCGGCTACGATGGCGTCGACGCGGTCGAGGCGCATCGGCGCGGCATCGTCGTCACCAACACGCCCGACGTGCTCACCGACGAGGTCGCCGACCTCGCCGTCGGCCTGGTGCTGGCGACCGTCCGGCGGCTGCCGCAGGCGGACCGCTACCTGCGGGCGGGCCACTGGCCGAAGGCGCCGTTCCCGCTCACCGCGTCCTTGCGCGGGAGGCGGGTCGGCATCCTGGGGCTCGGCCGGATCGGGCAGGCGATCGCCCATCGCCTGGAGAGCTTCGGCGTCACGATCCACTATCACGGCCGCAGCCGGAAGGCGGGCATCGCCTACACCTATCACGACAGCCTGATCGCCATGGCGCGGGCGGTCCACATCCTGATCGTGGTCGCCCCCGGGGGCGACGACACCCGCAAGCTGGTGGATGCCGCCGTCCTGGAGGCACTGGGACCCGAGGGCATCCTGATCAACGTCGCCCGCGGCAGCCTCGTCGACGAGGCTGCGCTGATCGCCGCGCTTCAGGCGGGCACGATCCTGGGGGCCGGCCTCGACGTGTTCGAGAACGAGCCGCACGTGCCGGCGGAGCTGGCCGCCCTCGACAAGACCGTGCTGCTGCCGCATGTCGGCTCAGCCTCCGAGCATACCCGCACGGCGATGGCCCAACTCGTGGTCGACAACGTGTTGTCGTGGTTCGAGGGTCGGGGCCCGCTGACCCCCGTGACCGAGACACCCTGGAGCCCGCCCGCGTGAGACCCGTACAGGCTGCGCTGCTCGCCGCCCTGGCCCTGGCGCCGCGGCCGGCGACGGCGCAGGAGGACTTCGCCGCCCCCTCCACGGCCCCCGAGCCGAGCCTCCTGGACCCGGGAACGCTC